>JAQBGS010000132.1:0-2856 GCA_032128535.1 Nitrospirota bacterium | reverse complement strand
AGCCTAACCGTATTCTACCAGAACCAGAGGAACCAAACCTGTTATCACCCACCTGCTGTCATATATCCGGCTGTTTTCAGCTGGATATCTCACTTGCGCAAACGGGGGAGTCCATATATGACGGCGGAAAATCCAAAGTGGTTTCCAGGCACTCCCTCCGGCTCACGTCTCCCCTCCGTTATCCCTGCCGGAAGTCGCGGGGATCCATCCGAAGAGTCTCACAGGCAACTGAATGCCCAATTAAATATGTCGGGCATGACGACAAAAAGTTTGGCTGCCGCTTTGTCATCCCCGCCGGTGGTAAGCGGGGATCCATCCGATTGAAGTCCCCTGAATTCAGGATACAAAACGCCGGGACTGACTGGGGATGGGGGGAGGGAGGGATCCCGATAACAACCTCGTTAATGAATTTGATATTCCTCCCTCATAGATGCCGATTCCAAGGTTTCAGGCCGATGAAAACTCGGCACCAACTGCTGAAGGAGCTCAATCACCGAGGAGGAAGGACTCAAAACCTGCACATCCTGAAATTTGTTCAGTATTTGTGTCAAAAATGTCGCATCAACGGATTGTTCCGATTGAATACGAAGAATCTTGTCAACTGCTGAGGGTACAGTTAGCTCACCTTCTCCGATCAATTCCTCTTCTAGTTTTTCTCCAGGTCGAAGACCGATAAACTGGATGGGAATATTCTTTTCCGGCACATAGCCAGAGAGTCGAATGAGATTACGCGCCAGATCCACCAGTTTAATTTGTTCTCCCATCTCCAGTATATAAATAGCGCCTTGCTCCCCTAGGGCAGCAGCCTGCAAAACTAAGATTACGGCTTCAGGAATCAGCATAAAGTAGCGTCGGACCTCCGGATGAGTGACCGTGACGGGTCCTCCAGCCTTGATCTGTTTTTGAAAACGGGGAACCACACTTCCATTACTGCCCAAGACATTTCCAAATCGAACGGTAAGGAAACGGGTCGGACTCCGGCCAGCCATACCCTGAACAACCAATTCCGCCACTCGTTTGGTAGCCCCCATGACACTGGAAGGATTGACGGCCTTATCCGTCGAAATCAACACAAAATGTTCGACTCCGAATTGCGCGGCCGCTTCTGCCAGCAACCGTGTGCCAAGGACATTGTTCTTAAAGGCTTCACCTGGATTCAATTCCATTAAAGGGACGTGCTTGTGCGCAGCCGCATGGAAAATAATATCAGGACGGTGAGTCTTGAGTGTCTCTTGGAGACGCGGAACATCCGTGATATCTCCAAGAACTCCATGCATCACACAGGAATGGCCAGCATCCGTAAGCTCACCTGCAATCGCGTACAAACTGTTCTCGTGTCGCTCGTATAAGATGAGGGCCTTTGGATCAAGCGCGACAATTTGACGGCAGAGTTCCGAACCAATAGACCCTCCCGCTCCGGTCACCAATACCCGCTTGCCATCGATTAAACTGCGCACGGGCTGGGAATCCAAACCCACAGGTGGTCGCTGAAGCAGATCTTCAATCGCCAGATCCCGTATTTGACTGATCGTGACTTTCTCTTCCAGGATATCTCCCAAGTTTGGGAGAGTCTTGATGCGCACGTTAAAGGGGGCCAACACAGCCGTAATTTCTCGAAGAATCGCGGAATTCGTCCCGGGCAACGCAACCAACACTTCCTCAGTTTTGTGAGCGTGAAGAATACTTGAAAGATCCTGGCGTGTACCGAGAACCTTGACCCCATGGATTCGCTTGCCCACTTTGGACAAATCATCATCAACGAACCCAATTGGCGTATAGGAAGAGGTTGAATGTGTTTGCATTTCTCGAACAATGTTTTCACCAGCATCTCCAGCCCCAATAATGAGGACTCGTTTCGTTTTTCTCAAAACCTTTCGCTCTCGAAATATTCTTACAGCGAGCCGTATGCCACAAAGAAACCCGACCAACAAGATACTATCAATGATATAGATGGACCGTGGATAGCTGATGAAACCAAACCCCCAACTGACGAGACAATAAAAAGCCATAGTCCCGGCAAGCGCACCTCCAACGATTTTCTTTAAATCCCAGATACTAATGTACCGCCACAAACCTTCGTTGAGGCGAAAGACCATAAAGGCTATCCCACGAATCACAATCAGCCATGGCAATGTCTGGAGAAAAAGCTGAATGGCATCTGAGGGAATTTGGCCGTCAAACCGCAACCAAAAAGCCAAATAATTGGCCAACACAATAAGAGCCAGATCGAACGTAATGATGATGGGCCGCCGATATTTGGAAAGAAGCTGAAAGACAACCGAACTTTCAAGGAATGCCACCTCATCATGACTGTCTCGATCAGTCACTTTTAAAATGACACTTCGCATTCCCAGCAGTTGCAGCAACGTCTGGGCGATGACGGCCAGGTCAAAAACAAACGAGGCATGTTCGATATATAATTTTTCTAATCGAATTTTTTCCGGCAGGATCTTATTCGTATACTCGTGTTCGGGTTTCGGGGCCTTTCCGAGAAGAACTTGTTCATCGATGTACTTCAGAGAAGCCAGATCCGTCAAACCAGGCCGGACCATCAAGACCTCTCGATAATCCTCGCTGAACTTTTCAACATAATACGGCACTTCCGGGCGTGGGCCCACGAGACTCATATCACCTTTCAAAACATTAAAAAGCTGTGGAAGCTCGTCAAGCTTAAACTGACGCAAAAACCGCCCGATTCGGGTGACACGAGGATCCTCGCCTATGGTAAGCAGCGTCCCCCCATTTTGGGAGTCGTCCTGTACCATCGTGCGAAACTTATATAGACAAAATTGACGAAAACCACGTCCCACCCGAACCTGCTTAAACAAGACGGGCCCATGGGAATCCATTTTGATG
>JAQBGS010000131.1:0-3326 GCA_032128535.1 Nitrospirota bacterium | reverse complement strand
CCTTCGGTGGCCTGCATCGAATGGATGGAACCCTTAATGGCAGCCGGCAATTGGGTTCCTGAGCTTGTCGAGCTCGCTGGAGGCCTATCGGTTTTTGGCGCTCCTGGCGCTCATGCCCCATGGATCACCTGGGAAGCCTTAGCCGAAGCCAATCCCGCCATGCTCATCTTGATGCCCTGTGGATTTTCCAAGCCTCGCATTGAAGCGGAAATGAACACACTGACACAGAATCCTGTGTGGCCCTCGTTGAAAGCGGTACAAAGTGGAAAGGTCTACCTGACCGACGGGAATCAGTTCTTTAACCGACCTGGGCCGCGCCTGGTCGAATCATTAGAAATTTTCGCCGAGATCTTTCATCCTACCTCTTTTCAATTTGGTCATACAGACACCGGATGGCGTCAGTGGCATCCGGCCCGTTGACCAACTCTCTCGCCATTTGCTAAATAGGAATGATTCCTAAACAGGAATAAGATGAAATGTATCCATGAACCTTTCCCTTGATGACATTCAACAAAAATTTCGTGGTTGCGGCTTGAAGTCCACTCCGCAGCGAACAGCTATTTATCAAGCGCTCGTTCACAGTACCGCTCATCCCACAGCAGAAGATCTCTTTGCACAGGTTTCGCCAGCCTACCCTATGCTGTCCCTGAACACGGTGTATTACACCTTAGGCGTGTTGCGCACAGCTGGCCTCGTACAAGAAGTGAACATCGGCCATGACCGAGCTCGTTTTGATGCGAACCTCTCTCCGCATCATCATGTAATTTGTCTCGGATGTCAGACCATTCTGGATGTTATGGACCCAAAATTGAACCGTCTGACCTCCCCATCAGGACTCCCCAGAGACTTCGAAATTACCAATTATCAGGTAGCCTTCAGAGGCTATTGCGGTCCATGCCGCCGATCACAATCACCAATGACCACTTCATCGTCGGGGAAACGCCCCGTTTCACAATAAAGGAGGATTCCATGGGTAACAGTTTAAAAGGAACCAAAAGTCACGAAAATTTAAAAGCCGCCTTTGCCGGCGAATCGCAAGCGAACCGCCGCTATCTGTACTTTGCAAAACGCGCGGATATCGAAGGCTACACGGATATTGGCGGTCTCTTCCGAGACACGTCGGAAGCTGAAACCGGCCACGCCTTCGGTCATTTAGATTTCTTAAAAGAAGTTGGCGACCCCGCAACTGGTGTACCCATCGGGAATACCGATGCGAATTTAAAGGCCGCAATTGAGGGTGAAACCTACGAATATACCCAGATGTATCCAGGAATGGCCAAAACGGCTCGTGATGAAGGATTCGAAGAATTGGCTGAATGGTTTGAAACCTTGGCGAAAGCCGAGCGATCCCATGCCAACCGCTTCACCAAAGGGCTTGAGTCGTTGAATCAAGGATAATCGTTTACTATTTTTGAATGATCGTTGGGCCCCCTTTCCTCCCCTTTGTAAGGGGAGGATTAAGGTGGGGTAGAAGCGCGGCATCAAGCTCATGATGTCAATTTGAGAGCGGAACGCTCAATGTGCCAACTCCATGCCTCTACCTCCCCTAACCCCTCCTTCCAAAGGAGGGGAATTCATTGAATTCTTTCACATAAGTCTCGGAATCAATAATATTTCAACAATATTTATCTATGCCGAAATTTGATCTCATCACCCCAGGGTGGAAACGATCCGATCTTGAAACGGAAACGCTACGGGTTTTTGATATCTGTGATGGATGTCGCCGCTGCTTCAACCTCTGTCCGTCGTTCACTACACTGCTTAACCGTATTGATGATCACGAAAGTGATGTATCCAAACTCACGTCACAAGATTTCACTCAAGTTGAGCAGGAATGCTATTACTGCAAACTCTGCTTCAACCATTGTCCCTATTCACCACCGCATCAATATGATTTAGATTTTCCGCGGTTGATGGCGGCATGGAAAAAGCAACGAACGGCGGAAGGTGGAGCCACCTGGAGAGACAAATTCCTCATTCAAACTGATCTCATTGGAAAGATAGGCAGCCTTACCGCCCCACTTACGAATTGGGCGCTGCGCACTCCCTGGGTACGGGGCCTTGTGGAAAGGGTTGCGGGAGTCCATCAATCTCGGCAGGTGTTACCATTCCAATCGGAAACCTTTTCACAATGGTGGGAACGCCGACAGCCGGCTGCGAAGCCCTCAACTCCCAAAGGAAAAGTGGCCTTCTTTCCCAGTTGCTTAGTGACCTTCCAAGTAACCGATGTCGGCAAGGCCACCATGCAAATTTTAGAAAAAAATGGAATTAAGGTCGTGGTTCCGCCCAATCAACAATGTTGTGGCATGCCTCGATTTGATCTCGGTGACACGGAGGGCATGCAACGTGTTGCCGAAGAACAATGCCAGCAATTTCTACCGTATGTCGATCAAGGCTATGACATCGTCATTCCTGCTCCGAGTTGCAGCTTGATGTTTAAACGGGAATATCCTTACCTGAAGCCTTCCCCAGAAATGACGCGCCTAGCCGAACGCACGTTTGATGTCTGCGAATATCTCATACGTTTAAAAAAAGAAAACACCCTCTCGCTAGATTTCCCACAGAATCCTGGTCGGGTGGCCTATCAAATTCCCTGTCACCTTCGCGACCAAAATATTGGGTTTAAATCCAAAGAACTCATGGAACTCACGGGAGCCAAGGTGCATTTGATCGAAAAGTGTTCAGGGCATGATGGCGCCTGGAGTGCCAAGAAAGAATTTTTTGATCTGTCGATGAAGATTGCCAAAAAAGCAGTACGGGAAATCCAAGATGAGCATTTCGATGTCGTGGCATCCGATTGTCCTTTATCCGCGCTTCAATTAGACCAGGCCCTTGAGGCTCCCCCTACACGACCGGCGCTGCACCCCATTCAAGTGGTTCGGAACGCCTATGGATTGCCCTCATGAAACTCGTGACTCCGCAAGAATTGCTATCCGCCGCTGACTATGAAGAACAACGCACCGACATTCGTCGGCATATTATCGCGCTCAAAAAACGACGGAGAATTACCGTTGGAGAATACATCACCTTGGTGTTTGAAAATCGCGAGACGGTCTTGTTTCAAATTCAGGAAATGCTGCGAACCGAACGCATATTTGCTCTCGAGAAAATCCAAGAAGAATGTGATGTCTATAATGCCCTGTTGCCTGGAAAAGATGAATTAAGTGCAACCCTCTTTATCGAAATTACCGATCCCGACAAAATCCAGGAACTCCTCGATTCCTTCCAAGCGATTGATGAATCCAATACCGTGGGAATCCTGGTGGGGGAACAGCAAATTTTTGCCAACTTTGAAACCGGTCACAGTAAAGAAGATAAAATCAGTG
>JAQBGS010000130.1:0-4416 GCA_032128535.1 Nitrospirota bacterium | reverse complement strand
CAGACCACTCCTCGCTCTGGATCTGCCAAATATTGGGATTCATCAAGAATCACCAATCCCAGGGTATGGAGACGGAGGTCAAGATCGCCGCTTGTGGCATCATAGAGAATATTCCGTAAAATTTCCGTGGTCATGATCAGCAGTGGGGCTTGGGCGTTGTCTCGACGATCTCCGGTGAGAATTCCTACCTGATCAGCTCCAAAGCACTGTGAAAATTCCATGTATTTTGTGTTGGAGAGTGCTTTGAGTGGCGAGGTGTATATCACCGTTTGATTAGCCGTCATGGCCTGTTTAATGGCTTCGGTGGCGACAAAGGTTTTACCGCTTCCCGTTGGGGCACTCACAATCACATCTGAATGGGCAATGGCCTCGACGGCTTCTTGTTGCCAGGCATCCGGAATAAAGGGCATGGGCCCGGGGACGCCAATCCCTTGTAGGAGGTCCTGGAGATCAACCGATTGAGACGCCGGGTCTGGCCTATGGGCCATTTTGAGAAAAGAAGGTTTAGGGAAAAATGGAGAACTTGGCTCGGCGGCTGATCCACTCTCTGGCTTCTTCGAGATAGGGGCGAGCTGTTGAAGTTCACTGGCAATGGCCTTTTTTTGTTCCGGCGGGAGGGTCAGAAGACAGTCAATAAGACGGAGTTTTCCTAAACGGAAATGCCGATGGATACGTCCTTTCGCAATCTGATGCAGATACTTGATGGGCAAGGGTTGTAATTCCCGCTTGAGGTCTTCGTCGTTCATGCCTGTTCTTTTCCTCCCAGGATTAGGGGAGTTCCGCTAAAACTTCCCGACGCATATTCACCATCGCCTGATGAGCCGTATCGGCCAATCCCTGGTGTGTAGCTTTGAGCCCGTAAATTTGGGAAAGAAATTCCAAGGTCCTGGCCAACAGTCGGTAGACATCGCCTTCCGCCATTGAGGTCGAGCGAACCAATGAGGCCCAACTGAGGTCGGTCTGGCCAATCCAGCGCTCGGCTATGGCGGCGACATCCGAGCGTAACAGGGGCGGAGGTTCATACATGCTCAGCGAATCAGCCACTTGTCGAACCTGGGTGAGCATGGAGGCGAGGCCTGGGGTGAGACGCATATAGGAACTTGGGCGATCGTCGTCATGGGCAATGCTCGCCATCACGCCGGCCAATAATTCTGGAGCTATAGCAGAGAAGGCGTCCATCCGAATGAGTTCGGTAATGAGCAACGAATGATTAATTCGAATGAGGCGTGCCCATTCCCCCTCATCGGTCAATTGAAGACTGACCGTCATATAGCCAAATTTATGCAAGACGTCGGCTTTTTTCTGAAATTGATGCCAGAGGCCATCGCGCAAGGCTTGGATGGTTTTGGTGGTCTGTTGGGCTTTCAGTTGGAGGCGTGAGGCCAGAGAAAAGTCTTTTTTGCAGGCCGAATGGGACGGGCAAGTCGGACAAGCAAATTCATCCGTGAGAATGTCTGTTAAGAGTGGCTCGTCTGGTTCTTGCGTTGCTTCAAATATTGGCAAAGTAGGTAGTCGAGCCGGTAATTGAGCAAGCTCGTGTTTGAACTGGTTGAGTGTCGAGGGTGGGCACCACGGCAAACTGCGAATGGGTTGAAATTCATACACATGATCATAGATCTGGGCCACTCGTTGGGCCTGACATTCTCCAATTGTGCCTTTCGCATGCAGAACGGACAACATGGGCGTGCCGGTTCCCCGGCTTCGATATTGTCGAAGAACAATGGCTGGACCTTTGTTTAATCCGATGAGTCGTCCAGGCGTGAGAAACGGCAAACAGGCTGTAAGATAAGGGGAGTCCGTATTCACGACCGGCCGTTGATGAGCTTTGCGACGGCGGGCCAGATCAAAGACTTTCCATTGAGCGACCCAGTCGGCACATTCCCTTGGTCCATAAGGTTGTAATTGCTCGCGCACCTCATCTAAGCGGTCCTGATGAATGGCCGCTCGTTGATTTAATTGAAACTGCGCAAAACTTTTTGCCAAGAGGCCTTCAATCTGATCTAAGGAATGGGCCTTCAGTAAATTCAACACCATGGGATACGAGATGACAAATTGGCTGTCTATCGATTCGGGTTGCCCGGTCAGCCCCTTCCCGATGACATGGAGGTCAATATAGGGCGAAGGCGTCACCACGACAAAACCCACAAAGTCTTTTCCTCGCCGCCCCCCACGTCCAGCTAATTGCTGAATCTCACTGACAGTCAAGTCGGTGAAGTCTTGCGATTTTCGTACACTGGATTGGCTAATCACGACCGTGCGTGCAGGAAAATCAACTCCAGCCGCGAGCGTGGTGGTGGCAAACACCGCATCGAGCAAACCCTGACGCATCAATTCTTCAATCGCAATTTTCCAGGAAGGAAGATGCCCTGCATGATGGGCAGCGACGCCATAGTCTTGAACGACGGGGATTAAGGGATGATTCACGATACTTGGGAAATTCTTGGCAAATTGTTCGAGGAAGGTTCGAATTTCTTCGGTGCGTGTAGCCGATACGCCGGCGGAGCTATGAGTAAAGGTGTCGATCGCCTCATCGCACCCACGGCGAGACGTCAAAAATATAATGGCAGGGGTTAAATGATGTCGGCGAAGAATGTCGACGAGATCAATCGGATGAATGGCAGGTGGCATGGACGTGAGCAGTGTATCAGGAGTGAAAGAGGAAAAACACTAAGAACGCCTATGTGAGTAAAACACCACCCAACCATGAATATGATGGGTATTGAAACAAAAAATCGAAGACCCGTCAGTAACAAGCGGTAACTCAGAACTGAATGAAAAAAGTTTCAAGCTAGCATCCAATGGGCCGATAAGGTTCTCTACGATCATGGCAATAGATGTAATAGTTCGAGGAATTCAAGGCGCCACCGTGGTGGATTTTCATGGTCGGCTTGATATGCATTCTCGATGGCATATGAAAGCGATTATTAATCAATGTTGTCATACAGAATTGGAATATCTCATTTTGAATTTACAAGGATTAACGTTTGTGGATAGTGCTGGTCTGGGATACTTAGTGTTGTGTTCCCAACAATTCAAAGAATTGGGTCGGCGGATTTCCTGGATCGAACCGCATGGATTTGTTGGCGAATTGATCAAAAATTTACAACTGCATAACCTCATTGCCATTTGCCCTACCGAACAAGACGCCTTGTCCTAAGTCTTCAACGAAGGAGCGTAGACATTTGTTAATCATGGGATTTTGGTGGTTGGTTCAGCGTTGCCTAAGACCGAAGGATCAGGTCTTGGACCCACGCGAATGATCATTCTCCCCTAGTTCCTTCCTTCCTAGTTCATTTCATCAGTCCCTTCATTATTTTGAGTAATCGGTCGTTCTCCTATTTCTTCGTTAATCGGACCTTGTAAGGCGGGCGCTTTTCTGAATTGCAGGAGTTGTGTGGGAATGGCGCTCCGATGGCCAGAAAGCAAGTAGGCGATGGTGCAACTCAGCAAAAGGTATGGTCCACTGGGGAGCCCGAAGAGTTCTAACCCTAAGACGAAAGCCGTCAGTGGAATATTGATGGCTCCGGCCAGAAGTCCGGTCAATCCCAAGGCGGCAAATAAGCTGGGATCTTGACCGAGTATCCAACCGAGTATGGAGCCACTGGTTGCTCCCACAAAGCAAATGGGTAAGACAATCCCACCGCTGCCACCGAAGTTAAGGGTGAGGGTCGTCGTGAGTATTTTCCCAAGGACGAGGGCCCACACGATTGTGCCTCCTTCTAATGCTCGTTGAATTGTCTCTTTGCCCAATCCTAAAACTTCTGGTGAAGCAAGCCAGGCGATACCGAGGAGAAGACCGCCTCCAATCGCACCTTGAGCTGGAGGTGAAACTGGAAAGTCATACAGGAGACGTTTCCCGCCGTTGAGGTATTCCACAAAGATCATGGAAACGATTCCAAAAATTCCCCCTGCGACCATAGAGAGAAGCAGCAACATTGAATTGAAGTTGGGAAATGGAGACGCCACAAAATGCATGTCCGGTATCCCAAGACTCGACGCGGTCAGATGTCCCACCAGAGCGGCAACGACCGACGGGAGAAGCACTTGGTAGGCTAACGACCCAACAAACAAGGCCTCAAGGCCAAATAAGGCACCAGCTAAGGGCGCCCCAAAGATCGCGGCAAAGCCTGCGCTTAAACCGCAGATGACCAATGTCTTACGATCATACAAATCAAATTGCAGCGTGTCTGCCAGAAAGGAAGAGAGCCCACTGCCAATTTGCACACAGGGTCCGACATTGCCAGCCGATCCGCCCACGCCGATGGTGAGTATGGTGGCGACAATTTTTGCAGGAATAACCTGCCATCGCATTTTTCCTGAGTCCAAATGGATCGCTCGAATGACTCGTTCAACGCCTTGGCCTCCAGCTTCAGGGACCAGGGCCGAGGTGAGCCAGGCGGACAATGCCAGTCCAAG
>JAQBGS010000129.1:0-2504 GCA_032128535.1 Nitrospirota bacterium | reverse complement strand
CTGCTCCGCAAAGAGGTCTTCTTCTTTATCTTGTGCTAACTCGGTGACACGAAACCCTCGCTGGTCTTCATGGGGATGTTCGCCACGATAATCCCAGCGGCGGGTAAAATGTCCGTCAAGATAGGCCCGCACTAATTCCATCGACTCCACCACGGGATCGGCGGTTTCGGAATCTTCCCGCGCAATCCCGTACTCGGTCTCAATGCCAAAGAGGCGAATGGGGTTCATTGTTATTTTATCGTCCTATTGAAAATATCTTCCAAAAACGCATTTATAACAGAGGAGATTCCAATATTAAGAGCCGACAGGAATGTTGGGAAAAGCCGCCAGCAGCGTTCTCGCCATTTTGCCGTGCTCACGTACTGGAAGTACGCTCCGCGCGTCAAAATCGCTGCGGCCTTGCTGGAGGACTTTTTTGAACATTCCTTTTAGACAATTTGAGAGGTCCGATGTTCTTCCCCATCCCTGCCTGGCTTTAACGAAGACACGCCGACCACCTGGTCTGGATGGTAATCTAAAAGCTTCAGCCATTCCTCAGCCGAATCATCTGGTGGGAAAATTTCACTTTCTTTAAATTCTTGATTGGTGGCAATGAGTAAGTCTTCCAGAGTCAACCCGGAAGATTCCTGACCGTCCGCCTGAATCGCTCGCTCAATGGCCCGTTCCTTGGCACGCCGGACGATGCCTGCCAATACCGCTCCACTTAATAAATCCTTGCGAGACAAAATTTCGCGCCGGCCGTTGCGCAGCCGGATGGCCAGTACCCGATTCTCCTGACTCGATTGAAAGAGGTTCTCTAACAATCCATCAATCATTTTCGACGCCGGAGCTTGATCGTCTGTGCCGTTTTTTGGCGCATCGCTTAAGGCGTAAGGCAGGTCAGCTTTTAAGTACACCCGTAAAATTTCGCCAACATCCTTTCGACCAGGTCGACCGACTTTAATCTTTCGATCAATTCTTCCCGACCGGAGAACCGCTGGATCGATCATATCCGGTCGGTTCGATGCCAGAATCACCACCACCTGGGAAAGACTTTCAATCCCATCCAGTTCGGCACAAAACATCGGGACCAACGTATTGGAGAGATTGTAGGACCGCATCGACCGTCTTGTCCCTAAAATAGATTCGGCTTCATCGATGAAGATAAACGGCAACTTTCCGGCTTGTCGTTGCTGGCGGGCTTGTAGGAACAAATCCCGGATGATTCGTTCCGATTCCCCTACCCACATATTCAGGACTTCTGGACCTTTGACATGCAGAAACACCCCGCCATTGATTGGCGGAAGCTTGGCAGAAGCATCCTGTGCCGGACTCTCAAGGCTAGAGGTTGCTGACTCACCATCTTTAGCCAGGATTTCGCCCAAACTTGCCGCGGTGGCTTGGCCAATTAATGTTTTCCCACACCCAGGAGGCCCGTAGAGCAAAAACCCTTTGGGTTGCTGAAATTGATATCGTGCAAACAACTCTTTATGAAGGAGCGGATATTCAATCGACCGGCGAATAGACTCAATGGCCTCCTTCTGTCCTCCGATGTTTTCCCACCGCACCGTCGGCAACTCGGCTAACAAATGCGATTGTGCTTGCGAATTTTCTAATCGTTCAATCGCGATCCGGTGTGTGGGGTCCAATCGAACTTCATCGCCCGCCTTCAAATCCACATCAGCAAGATCATCCGCCCGCTGGATGAAAATGCCCTGCCTCCCCGCTTCCTG
This sequence comes from Nitrospirota bacterium, assembly GCA_032128535.1. Classification (GTDB taxonomy): domain Bacteria; phylum Nitrospirota; class Nitrospiria; order Nitrospirales; family UBA8639; genus Nitrospira_E. The sequence continues at coordinate 792 of JAQBGS010000129.1, read as the reverse complement.
GTCGATTCGTAGGCGTCCTTCCTTCAGGACCTCTCGAATTTTTACAATGGGCCCGCTCCGATCATATCCAAGCGACCGAATGACGACATAGGCTTCATTCACTAAAATCTGGTGGCCAACTTTCGGCACATCGCCTTCTAATTGCAGATCGACATTCGCATAATACTCTGCACCTCCCACCACAATCCGAGCGACCCCTTCTTCGGGAAGCCCAATCAACGTCCCGATCCGATTGGCCGGGGCCGTCAACTTTTCGATCACGGCCTGCATTTTGGTTCGTTCGGCGTCATGCTGCTGTGTGGCCGTGGTCATTTCAATGAATCGATGGCGCAATTGATAGAGAATCGCAATCCGCTCATCGCCTTCCGGCAACGACGCCAAACATTGATCCAACAATTCAAGAGATGAAAGCTCGGACAGCCGTTGAGTTTGGCTACGAGAAGCTTTGGCTTTTGCGGGACCTGACTCAGGGATTGACGAGTGATGATCGCTCATATGTTATTCCATTCTGGGAAAGGACAGGCAAAATAATACTCCAATCAGCGCACTCCCACTTTTTCAAAAAAGTGGGACAACTGATCAACCAACAGGAATGTTCAAAAAAATCCGCCCAGCAAGGCCGCAGCCAATTTGACGCGCGGAGCGTACAGGCCGTACGTGAGCACGGCAAATTGGCGAGAACGCCGCCTTGCCTGATCCATCCTGAAAGGTGGGCCATTGGTTTTCAACATTCCCCATTCTACAATGTTTACATCGCGTTACCCAAGGTAATAAAAAAAAAGCGGGGAATCT
>JAQBGS010000128.1:0-3738 GCA_032128535.1 Nitrospirota bacterium | reverse complement strand
TGCCAAATCTGCCCTTGGGGTTTAGTCATGATAAACAAAATCCGACAAGAATATTATTCTTTTGCCTGATGAACGTTTTGCCTATTTTCCATTGATCGGGGCTCAATTTAGTTGTTGAATTTCAAGAATTCCTTTAATATTACATCTTGGAAGAGAGGATTCTATGCAATCAACACATGGCAAAACCCTCAGAGATGAATTGGGCAGGAACTCCCTGCTTCCCTTCATGGGCGTCTATGATGTTTTTTCGGCATCCATTGCCTCTCAATATTTTAATGGATTATTTTTAAGTGGATTTAGTTTTGCTGCAAGTTTTTATGGATTGCCAGATATTGGGTTTATTTGTTGGTCAGATTTGGTTGCGTTTACTCAACGGGTTCGAACCATTTTGCCCCACCATATGCTCGTGGTCGACATTGACGATGGGTTTGGTGATAGTGAAATAGCATCTCATGTTGTTTCTTTGATGGAAACGGTTGGCGCCTCGGCCATTATCATGGAAGATCAAAAACGTCCACGCCGTTGTGGGCATTTACCCGGGAAACAACTCTTAGAATTACCTGAATATCTCGAAAAACTTTCCCGTGTCGTGGCTACTCGACAAGACCTGGTCATCATTGCCCGAACCGACGCCACAGACCCCGAGGATCGCATGCAGAGAGCACAAGCATTTGCCGATTGTGGAGCGGATGTGGTGTTGGTAGAAGCTCTCCCTAGTTTAGATTTGGTCCGGCAGCTCAAAGAGATGGTAAAATGCCCAATTATGATCAATCAAATTGCCGGAGGTAAATCTCCATCTTGGAGTTTTTCAGATTTGGAAAAGGTAGGAGTTGCACTTGTGAACTACAGTACGCCCTGTTTATTCGCGGCCCAAACCAGTATTCAACAGACGTTGGAACAATTGAAAAGTCATGATGGGCGATTATCAATCCCCATAGACAATCAGGCTTCTTTGCAATCCTGCAATAAACTTCTCGGTGAAAACGTCAAACGTCGGGATTTTCGTTCACTTTAATCACCCGTTGTCCTCATTGATTATCCCCCATGCCTCAGAATCTTGAACATTCGAAAGCCAAACAAGAATGGCTGGCCCAGAAACTTAAAAATTTCAAAAACAAGCCATCTTCATTTGAAATTTCTCCTCAGTCTCGTCCCGAAAATCTTCCCCTATCCTTTTCTCAAGTTCGACTGTGGTTTCTTGAGCAATGGGAGCCCGGAAGTTCGGCCTACCTTTTACCCTATGCCTGGAGACTGCAGGGCACCCTAGACACGAAGGCCCTGTCCAGCAGCCTGGACCACATGGTGGCCCGCCATGAAACCCTTCGCACCACATTCTCAACCATCGAAGGCCGTCCCGTACAAATCATTGAAGCAGCCGCACCCATGACGGTGCCTTTCATCGATCTCAGTGAACAGAATGAATCCTTAAAAGAAGCTGAATGTGAACGGCTTATTCATGAAGAAGCCAAGCAGGGTTTTGATATTCAGACCGGCCCTTTGGTTCGAGCCAAACTAATCCGCTTAGGGAATGAGGAACATGTCTTACTGCTGACCTTGCATCACATCATTACCGACGGGTGGTCGATGGGAATTTTTTTCAAAGAATTCAGTTCTCTCTATACGGATCACGTAAGCGGACAACCCCCACAATTATTTCCCTTGCCTATTCAGTTTGCTGACTTCGCCATATGGCAACGCGACTGGCTCCAAGGAGAAGAACTCGACCGGCAACTGAAATATTGGCAAACACAATTGAACAATGCTCCCCACCAATTAGAGTTTCCCACCGATACTCCACGCCCACCGCAACAAACCTACCAAGGCCAAAGCATCTCTTTCACGCTGCCCTCTGCCTTGGGCCAGGCCATCAATGCCCTGTGTCATACGCAGGGAGTAACGTTATTTATGGCTTTGATGGCAGCGTTTCAGGTTTTATTGTTCCGGTATTCAGGCCAACGGGATATCCTTGTCGGGACTCCGATTGCGGGCCGATCCCATTCAGAGTTAGAAAACCTCATTGGCTTTTTTGTCAATACGTTGGTTTTAAGGATGCAATTTAAAGAAAATCCAACCTTTCATCAAGTTTTAATTCAAGTGCGGGACACCTGTCTCGAATCTTATGCGCATCAGGACTTCCCCTTTGAAAAATTGGTTGACATTCTCCAATGTGAACGGGATCCAAGTCGGCATCCTCTCTTTCAAGTCCTGTTTCAATTACATCATCGTGATAAAAGGAATGGACTGACCTTAGCGGACCTCACTGTCATAAACATTCCTCGCGCCACGCATACGGCCAAATTTGATCTTTCGCTAGCGATGGCTTCAGATTCAGATATTTTAGAGGGAACCTTTAACTTTAATACCGACCTATTTGAAGATGCCACGATTAGACGTCTGGCCAACAACTTTCCAGTGCTTTTGGAGGGTTTAGTCAGAAATCCAAACCACCCAATTAGTCAAATCCCTTTACTCACAGCGGTTGAGCAGCATCAACTCCTTATTGAGTGGAACGACACGACTACGCTTTCCTTGGGAGCCAAAACCGTTCATGAATTGTTTGCAGAGCAAGTGGCACTCACACCTGATGCCATTGCCATCGTCTTTGACGATCAGCAGCTGACGTATCATGAATTAAATGAGCGAGCCAATCGACTGGCCAATTTTCTTCAGACTAAAGGGGTTTGCCTGGAGGTTCGAATTGGAATCTGCTTGGAGCGTGGCTTGGACCTCATCATCAGTCTACTCGGTGTTCTTAAATCTGGCGGCGCTTACGTTCCGTTGGACCCATCCGCTCCGCTAGAACGTCTCTGTTACATGATCGCCAATGCTGAGGCATCGATCGTGATAACCTCGGAAGCCCATCAAGCGCAGTTTGAGTCCTGCCAATACCAATTTGAAAATGCAGACTTCAGAAGAGGGTTTTTGATGACATTGGAGAGGGCTTGGGAATATACAACTTCTGAAAACTGCTCGTTACATCTCCCAGAAGTACACACTGAAAATTTGGCTTATGTCATGTACACCTCTGGGTCCACGGGAAAGCCCAAAGGAGTAGAAATTACCCATCGCAGCATAGTCCGTCTGGTTAGCAACCCCACTTACTTTCAATGGCCCCAAGACGCTGTTTTCCTTCAATTAGCCTCCCCGGCTTTTGATGCGGCGACGTTTGAGATCTGGACGTGTTTGATTAATGGAGGAAAGTTGGTTCTTGGACCATCTCAACTACCATCCTTGGACGACTTCGGAGAGCTCTTACAGAATTTCCAAATCACGGTCTTATGGCTTACGGCTGGGTTGTTCCATCAGATGGTCGATTGGAACGTACAGGCGTTACGTTCCATTCAAAGACTGTTAGCCGGTGGGGATGTCTTATCGCCTCGCCATGTCCAGCGGGTCGTCAATCAATTGCCGAATTGTCAATTAATCAATGGGTATGGGCCCACCGAAAACACGACCTTTACGTGTTGCTTCCCTATACCACTAGACAATGACTTTAAAGATTCCATACCCATTGGCAAGCCGATTGACCAGACCCAGATGTATGTTCTCGATTCCCAGCAACATCTTTTGCCAATTGGAGCTCCGGGTGAGCTCTGCATCGGTGGTCTCGGGTTGGCTCGCGGATATCATCGCCAACCCTCGTTGACAGCGGGGAGATTCATTCCTCACCCCTTTAGCCCGATTCTCGGAAATCGCCTGTATCGGAGTGGGGACATGGCCCGATATCGGCCTGACGGG
>JAQBGS010000127.1:0-2967 GCA_032128535.1 Nitrospirota bacterium | reverse complement strand
GTCTCTTGCCACTTTTTGTCTTTCCGTTATGCATGACTAACTTTCTAGAATCATAACACTTGTCATTTTGGCTGTCAAAATGAATATTAAAATACGTCCTTAATATTACTCTAATTGGAGTTTACTTTAATAAAAACAATGGCTTGTATTAGGATATGTTAAGTAGTAAGCTTTACGGTTATCAGCTCAGTCAGTCATGAGGGCCGGCAGGATCAAATCACCAGAGAACGAGGGAATACCACCATGAAACGTTTTTCTGATGTGGAAGTGGGGAGATATATCGAGGCGATCAATAAAGAGGCCGCCCAGGTGTGGATCAACGCCTTTGCTCGAGAACCCAAACTGCAGCAAAGTTACTATTGGACCTTGTTTTCAGAACTATTCTTAAAACAACTCCAGGATATTCCTGTCAGCATGAGTGATGCGGAAAAAATGATTCCTCAACTGTCCGCCTCCCAAGCCAGACGCGCGATTCACAACGCAAAAGACGCCCAATATATTGAAGTCACTGCGACTGGCGAACGAGCGAAATATGTCCGGCTTTCAGCCAAAACGGAAGAATTAATCCGCAATACCAGCTCTATGGCCCTTCAGAGCTTAAAAGGGATTTTTAAGTAGCCGTCATTCTCATCCCCATTCATCGAGAATGTGGATCAGGGCAAAGAGAATGTTCACCCCCAGCACTCCACATCATCAAGGATCCACCCAAGGTACCATTTAAAGGCTCCTCGCCCCAAAATGGTCAACACCAGATTGCTTATAAATATTTCACCAACCTCTTGGTTTTGCGAGAATTTTTCCGTCTGAATGGACCTAGGACTCGTTAGGTCTTTCGTTGCATTGATTCGCAAAAAATTTGGGTGCTACCATGTTTAGTTCTAGGGCCTCTAGCGTAAGTAGACGCTGTACCTTCAAATATGAATAGGAGGGTCACCAGATGTCCGGGTCAGACCTTCTCATTGAGTACTTAACCAAGTTCTTCCCCATTCTGGTCTTTACGGTCCTGGCGTTGGGGTTTGGGCTGGTGACGCTCGCCCTATCCTACCTCGTTCAACCCAAGTACCCTGAGGCGGAAAAACTCTCGACCTATGAATGCGGCTCGGAACCCTTTTCCGATTCCCGCATGCCGTTTCCGGTGCGCTACTACGTGATTGCCATGCTGTTTGTCATCTTTGATATTGAGGTCATCTTCCTCTATCCTTGGGCCATTACGTTTAAACAGTTGGGCGTCATTGGTTTCATTGAAATGATGATCTTTATTGGCCTATTTGTTCTGGCCTATGTGTATGCCTGGCGGAAGGGGGCTCTGGAATGGGATTAATACAAATCGGGCCGCCAGCAAAAGACGGGGAATTAGGGGTTATGACTCTTTCCCTGGAAAAAGTCGTCAACTGGGCCCGCAAAGGCTCGTTATGGCCCATGACGTTCGGCCTGGCTTGTTGCGCCATTGAAATGATCGCGGCCGTGTCTTCCCGATATGACATTGACCGATATGGCGCAGGCGTGTTCCGCGCCTCTCCCCGCCAATCCGATTTGATGATTGTGGCGGGTACCGTTTGTCGGCGCATGGCCCCAGTTATTCGCAAAATTTATGATCAAATGCCTGAACCAAAATATGTGATCTCGATGGGATCCTGTGCCACTTCGGGCAATATTTATGACAGCTATAGCGTCGTCCAAGGCGTCGACCGGTTTGTGCCAGTGGATATTTATGTGCCTGGGTGTCCACCAACCCCAGAAGCCTTGTTTGACGGGATCTTGAAACTGCAAGATCGGATCATGCAAAAGCGTGTGTTCACAAAACAACCCGAGCAAGTGAAAGTGTAAACGCGATGCGAACGAAGTCATTAACCAGGAGGTTCATGATGAAATTCTTGTTGGCATTGCTCGCATTGTGCCTCATGACCATGGGAGGCACGACACTGTCTCTCGCCGAAGTGACGGAACCCCCACCCTATGAAGGAAGCCCTGCGCTCAAGACCATGAAATCCCTGGCCGGCACCTGGAAGGGCACCCATCTCATGCAAGGGAAGGAGTTCCCTGCTTCCGTTGAATATAAAGTGTCTTCGAATGGCAGTACGGTCGTTGAAACCATGTTCCCTGGGACACCCCACGAGATGGTCAATGTCTACCATGATAAAGCGGGAAAACTCGCGATGACGCATTATTGCTCAGTGGGTAATCAACCGCATTTGGACCTCGTCGCCATGGAAGGGAAGACGCTTTCGTTTTCATTATTGTCTGCGGACACCACGCACCTTGCTGATGAAGGCCATATGCATGATCTCAAAATTACCATGACTGACTCAGGTCATTTACAGCAGGACTGGTCATTTTTTGAAAAGGGGCAACAGGGTGGAACGACGACGTTCGATTTAGTGCGCGTTCAATAACTACTAAGGTTCAGCCATTCCATAGATTCCTTACCATGCACCCTATCGCTGAAAAAATTCAAAGCCGATTCCCGGAAGGGTTTCTCAGCTCAAACGAATGGCGGGGGGATCTAGCGATTTCCGTCAAACGCGAAGCCTTGCACGATGTCTGCGAGTACATTCGCAGGGACCCGGAAATGGATTGTGATTATATGGTGCATGTCAGCTCCGTGGACTGGCCGGATGAAGCTGAACGGTTTGAAGTGGTGTATGAAGTCTATTCTATTCGCAAGCGACATCGGATCCGCATCAAAACCCGCGTGCCGGAAAACGATTGTCGGGTGGATTCAATGACCGACCTTTGGATGGGTGCCGATTTTATGGAGCGGGAAGTGTTCGACATGATGGGCATTCGCTTCAATCATCATCCCGACCTGCGGCGCATTCTGATGCCTGATGATTACACCGAAGGCTATCCCCTGCGCAAAGATTTTCCGGTTCAAGGCAAGGGCTGGCGGGATACCTTTGATTTTTTAAACGACCCGAATTAGTGGCTTCACATTCTCTATAAATTATGAAACTCGAAGATCAACGT
>JAQBGS010000126.1:0-8811 GCA_032128535.1 Nitrospirota bacterium | reverse complement strand
TGGGAATAAACCAAATCCAATACCCGGGATAACAAAAATGAGTCGTTGAGGTGTGCCGGCTCGTGCCGTTCACCCGTTGACGAAACGTCTCGGGGCCTATGGTATCCAGGTTAGCTACATTTTTGAAACGCCCCCATACGGCTGCAAGGATGTGGTGCGATTCGGGGATTCGTAAGTTCTCTTGCTTCGCCAGGATGGAGGATCGGCCGCTGGCATCAATGAGCCATCGGCACTGACCATTCCATTTTTTCGAGGCGGTTTCCACGGAAAATTGATGAGGGGTTGAATGGGCACTGAGCTGGATATCAGAGACCCGGCTTCCCAGATGCAGTTCCACGCCGTCTTCTTGATTCATCCGTTGGAGGTCGGTTTCCAGCTTTGAACGGTCCAGTTGAAAGCTTTTGTGAAAGGGTCTTTCTATTCCCCCGATTTCACTCATCTCAATCAAGGGGGCTTGACGATTTTCTTGGTCAAAGAAAAATCTCAGACCATTTTTGACGATGTGATGTTCAGTGAGATAGGTCCCCAGGCCAAGCCGTCGGATCAGGTAATTCCCGGTGACTTCCACTGTGGACTCTCCGACTTTAAATGAGGTGGTACCAGATTTTTCAAACATCCCGACTTTCAAGTGGGGGACCGCTTGCCGGAGTTGCCTGGCTAAGAGATTGCCGGCAAGTCCAGCTCCGAGGATGGCAATATCAAGATGATGCGTTGGCATGGAAGGTCAGGGGGTCTGTGGAGGTTGAGGCGGTGAACAGATGGCGGCAAACAGGAAAGAGATGAGTGATCCAAGGAACACGGTTAAGCCAATTCCATGCAGCACAGGTGTGTGTGAACAGGCCAGCAAACCAAAAACCGCGATCGTGGTGAGACTACACACGACAATCGCGGAAATCGTCTGCTGACGCTCGGCTGCTGTGGAATGGGGACGTTGGAAAAACAAGGTGTAATCTAACCCAATCCCGAAGACCAACAGTAAAGCCGCCAGATGAAACAGGGATAGGCGTTCTCCAAAGGCATGAAGGAGGCCGAGGTCGAGCATAATCGAGCCGGCGATGGGAATCAAGACAGTCGCGACCTTCCTGAAAGATCGGAGCCCGAAGCCCAAAATCAGAATCAGAAATCCCACGCCGATTGCCAAATAGGTCGTGACTTCTTGACGATAGGTGGTCACCATGCGGTTCGATTCAGTTTTCAAATCCAAGTAATGCACGGAGGAGGACGCATCTGTGTGGATGGCTTCCTGAATGGCCTGGTGATTCTGTACGTCACGCATCAGAATCGTTCCTATCCATTGATCGTGGGAGGGGTACAAGAGTGAGCGGATTTTTGTGTCGAATGGCGTATCATGAATGGTGTGATGATCCAACGGCGTCAAGTGCTGAGAGTCAGCCATGCTTTGAAGGAAGGGTTCAAAGAGGCCCGGCTTGAACGGCAAGCCTTGCTGAGCTTCCATGAGCGAGTTCCGTAACGTGGCTTGTTCGGGTAAGGCATGTTGTCTCAACACCTGGGTTCGAATACTGGGCAGGTAATCGGCGGCCATTTCGTATCCAGCCATATGCCCACGATCCACGAGTTGGTTCAAGGTGACTTTGAGAGCTTCACTCTGTTCTAGGACTTGTTGTTCGTCGGGTGCCACGACGATCATCATTCCACGGCCAGCAGGTGCGCCCAATTCTTTCCGTAACCAGGCATCGCGGTCGCGGAGATTCTGGGGGATGGGGCTGAGATTGGCGATGTCCGTCTCCCAGAACGGTTTTTCTGATACCGTTAAATAGGCGAGGGAGAGAACCATGCTCACTGGGACAATGAAGATCAGCCGAGAAGCCACTCGTTCAAACGGAATCCATGTGGCCCAGGGAATGGGTGGGCCCAGCTGTGGCGGAATGAGTATCGGCAGAATCCAACGAGTGGCTGCTGCTGCCGTTAGTAGTCCGGTCATGGCGAAGAGGGCTAATTGCGACAGGCCTGGAAATCCGGAGAATAACATCGCCCCATAGCCAACGGCTGTGGTGGTCGCTCCTAATAAAATGGTAGGCCAGACTTGGACGATGGCCAGTCTGGGAGACCGGTCCGATCCGAGATGAGCAAAGGCATGGAGTGGGTAATCAATGGCGACACCAATTAACGTTACCCCGAAGGCCAAGGTCATACCGTGAATAAAGCCAAACGTCAGATAGACGACAACCCCTGCAGTGAGCAGACCTGTCACGAGGGGGACGAGACCCAAAAGGAGGATCGTGAATGAGCGATAGGTGACCAACAGCAGAAGGATCACGATACCGCTACCAAGTAGGGAGAGCCATTGCGCATCCTGTTGAATCACGGCTCGCGATTGTACAGCAAAGACGGAGGGTCCAGAGCGGATTAATTCCAGGGAGGCAAGTCCAGAGTGAGGTGAGGCGGTCACGCGAATGTCTTCCATGCTGGCCGTCAAGAACTTCTGGATGGATTCTTGCCCATCCAGATCGAAGCCCGACACCGCAGTTTCCGCCACCAGTAAGGCCACTGGTTGATCCGAAGAAAACCAAACCCCATGGGCCATTTTTATCGTATTCCTGGATCTCCATTTCTGGAGTAGGCTTTGGAATGCCCCCGTGGGGTCTTCAGGTATCTGCTTTTTAAAAAATGAGGGGAGAGGGTTGGCCATGTCTTGGAGTCGATGTTCCAAACTTTGACGCAAATTCTCTGTGGTGAATTGATCTGGACTAACCGCTGGGCTGAGAAGATACCGGTATCGATATAGGAGATCCTGATTGAGGTCGCCCTTGGTCTGTTCTCCGTTAAACACATGAAGAAATTGACCCTGGTTCCGCATGGCGTCGGCCAGCTTTTTGCTGGCTTCGGCTAACAGGGCAGGCTCCGCACCCTGTAACCCGAGCAACAGAATTCTGGAGGTGGGACCCGACTGAAGTTGGTCGACGAATAATTGTTGGGAGAATGACCCTGAAGAAGGTAGCAGGAGTGGAAGTTCGCTGTGAATCGGAATGGAGGTGGCGGCAAAGGCCGAGCCAAGGGCAATACTCACCAACCAGAGCAGCCAAGGGATCGCTCGGGTGTTGATCACGGCACCTGTCGGTCAAGTTGGAGTTCGGATCGGTCGCCGTTGGTTTCGTGGATCACAATGGTGCGAAGGTATGCCCGCTCTCCGTCTAGATGAATGCAATCCACGCCATCTTCGTCGTTTTGGGTTCTTGGAGAAAGATCCAGCTCCCATGCGTCTAGGGTGCCTGATATTGAGACAACAAAGACTTGTCGAAGTTGCTCTGTGTCTCCGTTAAAGAGAGCACGCAATCCCACAATAAAGGTAGCAAGTGCGGGATATTCCTGAAGAGAAAAGGTGTGGGAAATCTCACGGGAAGGGTTTTTATAGAGCAAGCTGTCCCCATCGACGATAAAGGATTCTTCAATGGGAACCTGGACATGTTTTTCCAAACGATTGGGCGGGTGAGAGACCAGGGTTCCTTCTTTGTATGAGGGTGTTGTGAGCATGTGGGAATAATAGGTTTCATGAAAGGTCCGCTCACGAAGGGTTGACTGTGCCAGGCTTTTAATCAATCGATCCAGGACGACCTGTTCCTCTTTGAGTGGAAGGGGTTGGGCCATGCTGGCTTTAGCCTTACACGCATGAGAATGAGGGAGTGGCCCAAGTAAAAAAAGGCCACCCCACACGAAACTCCAGAGGATGAGCCTACTGATCATTTTCCCAAAAGTCATAAAAATTAAACCAATTGTTTGGAGCCATTCGGCAGTAGGTTTCTAAGCGAAGCGCATAACGCTGCGTCCATTCCTGGAGTCCTTCTGCTCGATTTTCTCTTGGGATGATGACGGTTTCCGCAAATAATTCGAAATGAATGTCGTACCGTCCGTCTCCGCGATACAGACAAAAAAATAACACGACAGGTACTTTGAGGATACTGGCCAGTAACATTGGACCCGAGGGAAATTGGGCCGTGTGGCCAAAAAAATTGCAGAGGACGACCTTTTCATTTTTGAGCGGACGATCACCAAGCATGCCGACCAGTCCGCCTGCATCTAGGCATTCTTTGGCGCGTAACATCGTTTCAGGTTCGCCGACCGGAATAATGCAATCTAACAGGGAGGGGTCAAGTTTCCCGAGGACCTCATTGAGGATTGGCGCGTTCTCCTGATGCATGAGCAGCTTGATAGGGGCATTTCTTGTTGCTAACCCAGTGGCTCGCAGGATATCAAAGCCCCCCAAGTGTGAACCGAGCAGGAGGCATCCTTGTTTACGGTCGACACGGTCAAGGAGGAGGTCTAAATCACGAATGGTCAGGTCGAATTCTTCGCGTCGCTTGGCCAAAAGAAAGGTTCGGTCCAATAAGGTTGAGGCGAAGGTGTGATAGTGGCGAAAGAGATCCTTGAGCGTCACCTGACGCTGCAACACCCGTCTTAAAAACGCCTTGATGCCTTTACTGGCCTTCCAGGAAAACAATACATAATATGTGCAGATTGGGTATAGCAATGTACGGGCAGTTTTCCGTCCCATTCGAAGCGCTACCCACAGCATGAACTGGTAGGCCCAGCGATGCCCGCGTTCCTGTTGCGCCAGCCAACGTTTACTCATAACGGCGAAGGAGAAATGTGGAAGTCCGGTTGAAAGATAAATTGGCCTGAAACAATCAATCTTGAATCAACCTGACATGAAAAGCTGACTGAATGTCCTGGAAGGATGTCGAACGTGAGTCGCAGTAATTCGTCAGGCCGAAGAGGGGAGTGAAATTTGACCGAAGGCACGTGGGATAGCACTAATGGTTCGTTAAGCGATTGTCCAATTTGTGCTAGGACTCCTTCCAGAATCACGACGCCGGGCACGATAGGATTGCCAGGAAAATGTCCAGGCAGTGAGGGATGCCGGGAATCGATCGTGAAAGTTTTTTCAATCGGCATGAAGTCATCTCATGATTGACGTGTTGGGTGAGATGGCTGGAATTTTGCTTGTCACCAATAATTTTTCGACATCTTCTTTACGTAGCTTGCCGGTATCATTGCGAGGGAGCGTCTCAACCAAATAAATTGGGCGTGGGAGAAACGCGGGCGCAAGTTTGGTACGGAGGGATGCAAGAATGGATTCAGCCGTCTTCCCAGGTGCGACGACAAGCGCCACTAACCGGGTGACCGATTCTTCTTTCTCTTCGGGCATAACAAACACACCGTCTACGACTCCGTCAATTGACAGGAGTTGGACATTCAAGGCATCCAGTGACGCGCGATGTCCCCCAATATTAATAAGATGGCTGGGACGTCCTGCCAGAGTGAATTGCTGGGGGTTTGTTGTCTGAATCGTATCGGGAATGGGCACAGGGTCTGAAAAGTATGGCGTGCTAACAGCATAGCCATCTCCCCGTGAAACCACAGCCAAATCAGGTAGTAGCGTCCAACTATCCTCATGAGTTGGGCGTCGAGTGGCGATGGTCCCCGCTTCGGCAAATCCATAAATCTCGACTATGGTGGTATGAAGCAATTCTTCAACCTGCTTGGCTAAAGGTTGAGAAAGTGGGGCGGTAGCTGAAAGTGTGTACACAACATCTGGAAACCGGGATTGCTCTAGGACGCAGGCTCGAAGATGAATGGGTGTGGAGACGAGAATTCGTTGAGATGGCTGGTCGTGCAAAGCCGATGCGATATCCTCAGGAAAAAACGGACGTCCTGAATAAAATGACCATCCTTGTTGAAGGGGTAACATAATTGAGGTTTCCAGCCCATACATATGCTGATGTGGAACGGTCGCCACAATGGTCACAGGATCGTTTGTAGAGAGCGACAGCCGTTCTCCAGTTTTTTGAGCAATCTGGACCATGGATCCCCAAGATTTGAGATTTGGGCGTGGTGCGTCAGTGGTTCCTGAAGTAAAAGCAATCGCCGCAATATGCGAATCCGAGAATTGGGGATTCTCCATAGGATCTTGGTCGGGCATCGTGTCCAAGTCGAGAGAGACGCCTTCTATCCCTTCGACCTGATCCTGCTCATCAGTCAAGTAGTAAGAATCGGTATATTCGCTTGTCAGCTGCTGAAGAATATGGGGTGATTGGTTAGGAGGCAGTAAGGTCGTTTGGTTGTGACAAAGGGCGGCCGCAAAGCCAACCAAAAAGGCATACCGGTCTTGGCACATATTGATGACATATTGCTTGTGAGGTAATTGGTCACGCAGAGACCTGACATGAGAGCACAGCATGTGGGCCGACATGGCCCTTGCATGATACCAGGCAACGGTGCTTTCAGGTGAATAGGAGCCCAGCAATGGAGAGGTGGTCATAGGATTGGAGTCGATCAATCGTTGGTTCAAGGGAGGTCATCCCTAATCGAGTGGTGGCCATAAAAAGAACATTTGCCACGGGACGAGCATGCATCAAATAGGCGTGTCTCCTTGGGTATGGAGACACGTGGGAACATGTAGAGGTTATGCCACGGTACGGTTTTTTTGAATAGCCTCACAGAGGGAGCGAAGAGAGGAAAAAATGGTGGCGTTATCCGGATCATCGGACCGTAATTTATATCCGTAATGTTGATGAATCACCAGAGCAATCTCTAGCGCATCAATAGAATCTAACCCCAAGCCTTCCCCAAATAGCGGGTCTAACGGCGGGATTTCCGCAGGCTCTACCTTCAAGTTCAATGTCGTCACCAGGAGTTGAGCGATTTCAGTTTCAAATGGTATCTGGTCAGACAACGAACGTTCCTCCATGGATAGGACTTGTTATGAGATATACACTCATATCGATTGTCCTGTTTGGGTTCAGAGATGTCAATATGAGGTCATCGATGGAAAGAAACGCTCTGTTTGAAGCAAAGTAGTCCTGGAAGTAAACTACGAAATAGATATTGGCCGAGAAATGTGGAACCCTTAATATTAGACATCGGCTGAAGACGGCTTGACACAGTTAGGGTGGCCCCGTAGGGTAAATTCTCGTCGTGATGACATGTTCATGTGTTGGCACGGTCGATCCCTCTATACTTCTTTCCTTTTTCAAATTTTTTCAAGCCTCATTGGCGAATGATGACCTAACTTTTCGGACCATTCGTTGAAAACGAAACAATCATTTCATGTCGTATTAATTAAGCCCTCTCATTACGATGATGAGGGATATGTCATTCAATGGGGGCGGCCCGCGCTTCCATCTAACAGCCTAGCGGCTCTGAATGCCCTAGTGATGGACTGTGTGGCACGACAGGTGTTGGGTCAAAACGTCTCTATTCATGTGGAGGCCTATGATGAAACCCATTTCACCATCCCCACCAAGCGAATTATTAAGCGCATTCGCAAGGGTCTTGGAGGCATAATCGGTTTTGTCGGGGTGCAAACCAACCAATTTCCTCGTTCCCTGGATCTAGGAAAGCCATTCTTGGAGGCGGGTATTCCTGTAGTCATTGGAGGTTTTCATGTGAGTGGATGTTTCGCCATGCTGAAAGAGATGCCACCGGATATTCAACAGGCTTTAGCCGATGGGTTTACCCTTGTTGCGGGTGAAGCCGAGGGCCATTTAGAAACGATTCTCAAAGATGCCTACGAAAAACGCTTGAAACCTTCCTATAATTTTTTAAACAACACGCCAGCGTTAGAAGGCGCTCCGTTTCCCTTCCTCCCTGCCAGGTTGGTGAAAAAGACCTTTCGACGTCTTTCCAGTTTTGATGCTGGGCGGGGGTGCCCCTTTCAGTGCAGTTTTTGCACCATTATCAATGTGCAAGGCCGCACATCACGTTCGCGGTCAGCCGATGATATTGAAGCGTTGATTCGGGAAAATCTTCAGCAGGGCGTCTGGCGGTTTTTTATTACGGATGATGATTTTGCTCGCAATAGGAGCTGGGAATCTATTTTAGACAGAATGATTCATCTTCGTGAGGAAGAAGGCGTTCAGCTTTCACTTATCATCCAAGTTGATACGCTCTGCCATAAAATTCCGCGGTTTATTGAAAAAGCCGTGCGGGCTGGGTGCCATAGTATTTTTTTAGGCTTGGAAAGCCTGAATCCTGAATCGTTGGTAGGAGCGAAAAAACGGCAGAACAAAATCGGGGAGTATCGCAAGATGCTGCAAGCCTGGAAAAGCCATGGGTGTACCACTGCAGTTGGCTACATTCTTGGGTTTCCGGCCGATACTCCGTCCAGTATTGCCCATGATATTGAGATCCTCAAAAAAGAACTTCCAGTTGATATCGTGGAATTTTTTATTCTGACGCCCTTGCCTGGGTCTGAAGATCATCAACAACTCTATGAACGTGGTGTGTGGATGGAGCCGGACATGAATGCCTATGATTTGGAGCATGTCACCATGGCACATCCGAAGATGACCAAGCTGGAATTGTCTGAGGCCTATCGCATGGCTTGGCGAACTTATTACACATGGGACCACATGGAAATTCTGATGCGTCGCGCCGCAGCGTCAGGGGAACCGGTTTTCAAACTCATGTTTTTATTATTATGTTTTTATGGGTGCATCAAGCTTGAGGGTGTGCATCCGTTAGAGGGTGGCTTGGTTCGATGGCGAGGCCGCCGATCCCGGCGTCCTGGCATGCCCGTGGAGCGTGCCTGGACCTTTTATCCTCAACAGATTTGGTCTGCATTCCGGACTGAATGGCAATGGTGTGTGTTGGGATGGAAGCTGAATCAGCTGCGCAGAAAAGTTGAAAACGATCCTTCAAAGCTCCAATATTCTGATGTTTCTCTCACCTCCACCTCAGGCGAATCTGAAGAGCGGCTTGACCTGCACCAGACATATGGTCCCCTTCTGACTGTAAAAGGCCTCGCAAAATAAAACATCATTTGTCTTCGTATGTCATCAGCCTGGAAGCTGG
>JAQBGS010000125.1:0-2799 GCA_032128535.1 Nitrospirota bacterium | reverse complement strand
CCACAACGGCGATCGTCCCAACCGGAGCCATGTCCAAAACGCAAAGCACCCGCCAATTTCAGCGATCGCCGCTGTAAGATAGACTGCTACCGTGTTCATTGAGAAATCCCTTCAAAAAAGAATAGGTTACTGGGCACGTCCCCGAGTATTCCTCAGAAACGTCTTTTCCCATTCTTCCAAATCTTTCAACACGATCTCAATGAGCTTGTCCGGATGCTTGATGAGCATAGCTCGTTTCTCAGGAGGAATGTCGACGAGATCATTCAGGTGTTTGTCTGACCATTGGGCCAGATGGGTGAGTACATAAATAAGATCTTTCCCTTTAGACAATAAATAGTAGAGCTTTCTCCTTCCGCTTTCTGGATGGGGAATCGAATCGATGAGCCCATTCTCCTCTAGTTTCTTGAGGCGATCCGATAAAATATTGCTGGAAATTCCCTCTTCGGCATTGAGCATATCCTTGTATTCATGACGCCCTAAAAACATCAAATCGCGGATGACAAGGATCGTCCAATGATCACCGATAAGATCAAGGGCGCAAGCCAATGGGCAGGTCGACCGCCTGTAATGGGCTGTTTTTTCAGGCATTTTTTCTAATGTATAAATACTTGTGTAATACAATTAAATATTGTAGCATATATTTAATACTTGCAAAATAAAAGTATATAGAGATTCTAAGCTAATGGCACAAGGAGCAATTCAATGTTGGCTCACCTCCTGAACGTATCAAAATATCATGGGCGGGCAACCTTCACTTCCATTCATACCATATTTCACAAAGGAGCACACACATGAGCACCATGATTGAAGTGGCCAAACGCATGACCAAAGCCTGGGAAGAAAAAGATGCTTTAACGTTTCGAGCCTGTATTCATGACGACTACACCTTCAAGGGCCCCATGATGGAAATGCGAAGTGCCAATGAAGCTCTTGAATTTATGAAGGAGTGCGCTTTTGAATGTACCACTGAGAATTGCGAAGTCGTGGTTGAGGGTAATACCCTTGTCCATATTTTTGATTGGAAGGTAAAGGCCCCCTTTCAAAAGACCATTCCGATGGTCGAGGTCATGGAATTTGAAGGCGACAAGGTGAAGCGCGCTCGTCTATTCTTTGATTCAGCGCTCTTTCCTGATGAAGTGAAGCAACAGATGTTGGCTGAAACAGCCGCGTAATACGTACGATTTCACAAAACAGGTGGTGGGGGAGAACAAAAAAAGGGGCCTCTTTGGCCCCTTTTTTTTCGTTATGAATTCAATCGCTCAAAAAATGGTGTTAGCTTTTCTTTTCTTTCCCATGGTGTGTGTATCCTCCTGGATGGCCGGTCGCGCCCATACCAGTGCCTTGCATAGCATTAATCCGGTCATGCACGGTTTTCATCCGGGCTCGTTGTTCATCAGTTAAGACGGCTTTGGCATCTCGGGTGGATTTGACGGATGCGAGATAGAGATCGGCTCGCTTGTCATAGAGGCTTTTTAGCTTGGCTCCGACGTCATTCAATGCCCCTTTGTCGTCTCGCAACAGATCATGAAGGTCCACACTGGTCAGTTGGATGTCCGCCTTCATTCTAATCTTGGTTTTTTCGAAATCGGTTTTGATCGTTTGGAGCTTGGCGACTTGGTCGTCGGTAATGGCCATACCGTCTTTAAATTTCAAGATATGCTCAATAAAGGTTGACGCACTTTGGTGTGGGCCATGGCTGCCGCCGCCCATCGTTCCTTTCATTCCGTGTCCACCGTGCATGTTGCCTCCAGGGTACCCGCCATCATGGCCCTTGGTGTCCGATCCATGGTGAGGGGATGATGTTCCCGTCGTGGGGTGGGCATCCCCATGGCCATACCCGCTGGCTAGGGCGAGCAAGGGAAATCCCAGAACCAAGCTGAGCACACCGACCCAGACAGGAATCAACCGAAAACGGTACTTACCGTGTTGAGATGTCATGTGGAGAACCTCCTTTCACTCTACGAGAGAGCGGGTTGTGGAAAGAGTATGGTCTGCGATGTCGTGACATGGACGCTCACGGATGTGTCTATATTATACACGGGAATTGGCAACATGCAGCAGTGAATGAGTTGGCTCGAAGGCAAGCGAATAGAATAGAGGGTTTGTGAGCCCTGAAATTGCCGGCTTTCAATCCGTCCCGAACCAGTTTCAGAGGGGGTGAATTGAATGTCATTGGGACGAATCATCACCAAGACGGGGCTTTCACTATGAAAATCAGACCGATTGGGAAGGTGCTGAGCTGCCCCCAAATTGATTCTTATGGAAATCGCCACTATGGGATGGCACAAGTTTTATTCTTCAACATTCCTATAAGCGAAACAATTGGCTTATGGTTATTGGGATATCAGGCCGTTAGGGTTTGCTGCAGAAGAGATTTTGGCCGGTTGGCAGGTGGTGCAGAGGCCGTAGAGTTCGAGTTTGTGGGTTTGAATGGTAAAGCCGTTTTTTCGGGCCACGGCTTCTTGCAGGTCTTCGATTTGGCAGTTGTTAAATTCCACAATTTTCCCGCACTCCGTACAAATCAGATGGTCGTGATGGCCTTTGTGGGCCACATTGTCAAACTGCGTTTGGGTTCCGAAATGACGTTCTTGCGCCAGGTCGGTGTCGCAAAAGAGTTTGAGGGTCCGATAGATCGTGGCGAGACCGATGTGGGGGTCTTTTTTGGCCAAAATGTGATATAACTGCTCGGCCGTGACATGCTCCATTTTCAGGAACGTGGTCAGAATGAGTTCTCGCTGACGGGTCAGCTTGAGGCTATGTTTGGCGAGATGATGTTTGAGCAGGTCGAGTTCTTTGATG
>JAQBGS010000124.1:0-9133 GCA_032128535.1 Nitrospirota bacterium | reverse complement strand
CCTGCCCAAGATTGTGGAGGGGACTTGGTCCAGAAGCGAACCAAAAAAGGGAAAAACTTTTATTCGTGTAGCAAATATCCCACCTGCACCTTTGCCTTGTGGGACAAGCCCATTAATCGCTCGTGTCCTCAATGTCAGTCTCCGTTTTTAGTCGAGAAGGACCGAAAGCAAACCGGCACACAAGTGGTCTGTCAGGACAAGGAATGCGGGTATCAGGAAGCAGAGGGAGAAAAAGAGAAGGTGACTACGAGCCCATAGCGGGCTTCACACCCTTTTGATGCTCAAAGACTTTAATCGGTTCGCCTTTGCGCTGAACGACGTCCTCAGTCACCAGCACTTCTTTCACATCAGGCTGAGAAGGAATATCGTACATCACATCAAGCATGATCGATTCTAAAATGGCTCGGAGACCTCTGGCCCCCGTCTTTTGCTCATACGCTTTTTTGGCAATAGCCAATAACGCACCTTCCGTAAACTTCAACTTCACTTCATCAATAGCCATCAGTTTTTGATATTGTTTAATCAACGCGTTTTTAGGTTCCGTCAGGATTCGCATCAACGCAGACTCATCTAATTCATCCAGAGTCGCCACGATTGGCAACCGTCCAACAAATTCCGGGATGAGCCCATATTGCAGCAAATCTTCTGGTTCAACCTTCGAAAATAAATCCCCAATTTGATTTTTACCTCGGGTTTGCACATTGGCCCCAAATCCCATCCGTTTTTGGTTCAACCGACGTTCAATAATCGCATCCAGGCCGACAAATGCCCCCCCACAGATAAACAACACATTCGTCGTATTCACTTGAATGAACTCCTGATGAGGGTGCTTACGCCCTCCTTGAGGCGGCACATTCGCCACCGTCCCTTCGATCAATTTTAAGAGCGCCTGCTGAACCCCTTCCCCCGATACATCGCGAGTAATCGACGGACCATCCGCTTTCCGCGTAATTTTATCGATTTCGTCAATATAGACGATGCCCCGCTCAGCACGCTCGACATCATAATCGGCGGCCTGCAGCAGCTTTAAAATGATATTCTCGACGTCTTCCCCGACATAACCCGCTTCGGTCAGCGTCGTCGCATCGGCAATCGTAAACGGCACATCCAAGTGCCGAGCCAGCGTTTGAGCAAAAAGGGTCTTTCCTGTTCCCGTAGGGCCGACTATCAGGATATTCCCTTTTTGCAGCTCCACATCTCCCGTTTCATTAGCTGCAATCCGTTTATAGTGGTTATACACGGCCACGGACAGCACCCGTTTAGCATGGTCTTGTCCGATAATATAATGGTTCAAATGTTGGTGAATATCGAAAGGCTTGCAGAGCTTCGTGGAAATGTCCTGACGGGATTCCTGCCAATCTTCGGAAATAATCTCATTACACAGCCCGACACATTCATCGCAAATGTAAACGGTCGGACCGGCAATAAGTTTTCGAACCTGGTCGCGACTCTTTCCGCAGAAAGAGCAACGAAGATTGCCATCGGATTTAGCTTGTCGCGCCATAAGAAGAATCCTCCTCCACGCTTACTCGGTGTCCTTACTCCTTGTCCTTGCCCTTCGTGTCAGTCTTAGCCTCGTCCTTGTGGCCTGTTTGCGGGCTGCGGGTAATGACTTCATCAATTAAGCCATACGCCTTGGCTTCCTCACCAGACATAAAATAATCCCGTTCGGTATCGTGTGCAATCTTCTCCAATGGCTGCCCGGTATGGTGAGCCATGATTTGGTTCAACCGTTCACGAATCTTCAGGATCTCTCGGGCATGAATATCAATTTCAGTGGCCTGTCCTTGAAAACCGCCCAAAGGTTGATGAATCATGACACGGGCGTTCGGTAAAGCAAACCGTTTCCCGGTGGCTCCTGCGGTTAACAACAACGCACCCATACTCGCCGCTTGCCCCAAACAAATTGTACTGATCGGGGATTTGACGTATTGCATCGTGTCATAAATCCCCATTCCCGCCGTCACACTCCCTCCCGGAGAATTCACATAGAGGTGAATATCTTTTTCCGGGTCTTCCGCTTCCAAAAACAAAAGCTGGGCAATGACGACATTCGCAAACATATCATCAATCGGAGCTCCAACAAAAATGATCCGATCTTTTAAGAGGCGAGAATAAATATCATATGACCGTTCACCACGATTCGTTTGTTCAATGACCATCGGAATGAGCATTCCCTGAGACCTCCTCGTTGTAAATAAAGATATCGGTTAGCGCATCAGCGAACTGTGTCCATATGGGTAACCTGCGTTTCCTTACCCCTGAATCACCGCATTTTGATAGACAAACTGCAACGCCTTTTCGGCTTTCATCCGTTCACGGAATTCCTCTTGAGCACCCTGCCCACCGGCTTCTATCATGCGCTGAATTTCCGCAACCGGTAGCTTCAAAGATGTGGCGAGCTTTCCGACTTCGGCTTGAACATCCTCATCAGAAACCTCGAGCCCCTCTTTCTGGGAAATGGCATCCAGGATCAAGCTGAGCTTCACGCGCTTCTTGGCTTCAGGTTGCTGCTCCTGCTGAAGACGCTTAGCTTCCTCCTGCAGGCGAATCGGCTCCTCTAAATCATCTTCTCGGTGAGCATGACGATGTTCTTTCATAAGTTTCTGCCGAACCAGTGTTTGGAGTTCTCGTTCGATCAGCACTTCAGGAATATCAAAGTGGTGCATCTGTAATAATCGTTCAATGACTTGATCTTTATAGCCTTCTTCCAGATCCTGCTTCAATATGTTTTCAAGTTGCGTGGTGATGGCCGTTTTCAGCCCCTCCAAAGAATCATAGTCACCACAGTCTTTGGCGAATTCGTCATCCAGATCCGGCAATTTCTGTTCTTTCACCGCGTCAATCGTGACTTTTAACACCATTGTTTTGCCGGCTAACTTGGGATCAGGGTGATTGGGTGGATACGGCTGAGGAATGTCTAGGATCTCCCCAGCAACCTTGCCAATCAGTTGCTCATCCAATTCCACGCCAAGAATGGGCGTTTTGGAGCCCATTTTATGCAGATGCCCGTTTTTTTGGGAACCTTCCACCGGTTGATTATCCACAAACCCTTCAACCGTGAGGACGGCATAAAGGCCATCCGCAAGGGGCGTCCCTTCGGATACCGCATCAATCTGGGCCTGCTGCCCACGTAAGGTTTGCAGCGCTTGATCAATTTGGTCATCGGTAACCGATCGCGCATCTTTTTTTAATGAAATGGGATTCGGTGGGCGATAATCTCCCAATTGAATGGCCGGTTTAATCTCCACCGTCGCGGTAAAGGTAAAGGCCGTATTGGGCTCAACTTTCATGCGGTCTAAAGGGGGAATGTCGACCACCACCGGAACCACACCCGATTCCTTAACCGCTCGCTGATAATAGTCTGGCACCAACCGCTGGATCACATCTTTTCCCACTAGTTCCGAGTAGCGTTTTTGTAACAATTCGAGTGGGGCCTTTCCCGGCCGAAATCCGGGAATACGCACTTGCTTCTTCAGTTCGGCATACACTTTTTGAAACTCCCTTGTTACGGCATCTTCAGGCACTTCGATCTTCAAGGCCCGCTTCACGGGGCCCAATTCTGTCATTTCTAGCTTCATAAGATAAGGAATCCTTGTGTAAGAAACCCGCTTAGGGATGATAGTAAAAAAATGGTGCGAGAGGGGGGACTTGAACCCCCACGGTTACCCACAAGATCCTAAGTCTTGCGCGTCTGCCATTCCGCCACTCTCGCACATTACGCCATATCACAATGATGCGACCACTCTCTCATGTGGAGCCCATTAACTTCTGGCCCATTTGGAACAAGGCCTGAAGCCAAACCTCTCCATTATAAAAGGTCTTTCCCGTACAGGCCATCCCCAAATTCAGTCAATTCATGACGAGGATGAAATAAAATCAGGCCTACCAATTCAACCTGCACCTACTTGATAGCATCCATCGACTGGGGTAAGGTAGGAACCTATGAACCTCAAACAGCTCTATCAAGATATTTACCAGAAATTCCTGGAAAAGAAAGATGCCCACCAAGGCTACGACTTTCAACATTCCCCTGTTGGATCGGCCACGCCCCCAGCTCCAACTTTCCCAGAAAAGGTGAAATGGTGGACGTTGAACCGCCCGTGGCGACTACAGAAAATACGGGACCAGCGCGATCAGCAGCAACAGGACATCGTCAATTTGAAATCCCCGCCGTCTGCCAAACCATAAACCCGACAAGAGCGTTTCTCCCTCAATGCAGGGCTTCTTTCACGCAACAGTTCGATTATATCAGCAATCCCTGTTAGCGACCCTCACCTCGCTTCAACAATGTTGGATTCTTATCCCAATTGTGATGATCTTTGCGCTAGGCCTGGTGCTTGTCACCTCACTCATAGGTCAGTTGGGAATGATCGGGGGATTCATCCTCGGGGCCGCCAATGCCTTGATCATTGGTACCACACTCAGCTTAACGGAAGAAGCCATCCGTGGCGGGCGGCGGTTGCGCTGGCGCGATATTCCTCAGAGCATGGGGCAGTACTTTTGGGATGTGATTTCTGTGGGATTTATGGTGTGGTTCCCATTGCTCCTTCTAGAAATGGGGTTGCAAACCAACCCGTATCAACCCCTTATCGCAACTGCCGTGTTTTTCCTCATGTTTGTGCTCTTAAATCCCGTCCCAGAAGTTATTTATCAAAGCCGGAAGGGATCGGCCCTTGAAATTGTTCAAGAAAGTTATGAATTCGTACTGGAAAATTGGATTGAATGGTTTTTGCCGGTGGCCATTGCCATAGCCCCATTTGGCCTATCCTTTTTCTTTCAGATTTCCAGTCAAGCCGGACGACGGGGCGGATTGGATTTTTGGCATCTCATCACCTTACCGTTTTCTGTCTTATCTCAATGGCTGTCCTTCCTGGGAATATCCTCCAACGCGAGTTTCATCCTCGTTCTGATCCTCACCCCTATCGCGACCGTGTTTATGTTGCTCTTTCGCGGCCATTTATTTGCCGCCCTCCATCGATCATCCCGCCGGCAACGAATGTTTCAATCCCGAATGTAATAAGGCGTGAGGAGTAAAGAGTAAGGAGCCAAAAACAGAAACCCTCTTAATCCTTTACTCCTTACTACTTACTCGCTTTACCCCTCACTTTCCCCCGAGTTGCTTGTCGGCCTCTGGACCCCATGGTAAGATGACAGCCTTTCAGCGCATATTCTGGAAAGATCCATCAGGGAACGTATCGCGAGAAAATAGTATCTAGAAATCATTGGGTACGGAGAGGTGCGAGAGCGGCCGAATCGGCGTGATTGGAAATCACGTGTACCGGCGACGGTACCGTGGGTTCGAACCCCACCCTCTCCGCCATATATTGTTGGGCATGAATAGGTAGAATGTGGTGATTCCGGTGGGATTCGAACCGGGTGTTCTGAAGGGGGTATTCCCCCTTCAAGGGGTGACCGGAGCGAAGCGAAGGCGCGAGGGGGCATGGCCCCCTAGCGGGAGCGCGAATCTGGTCGCGCGACTTCGAACCCCGCCCTCTCCGCCATATTTCTTGTGAAGAATAATTCGTATAGGGGCTGGGCCCTGTGCAACAAAATCCTGCGAACCCCGCCAGGTCCGGAAGGAAGCAACGGTAAGTGGGCGAGTTTGTGTGCCGCAGGATCACCTGGCCCCGACTTTCTTGAGTGAGAAGTGAGGAGTAAAAAGTTAGTGGCGAAAAAAAATCGCTAAGACCTTTCCCGTCTTTGTTATCACTCCTTACTCCTCACTTTTTACGACTTACTAAATAAACCGCCTTACAATCTTCGAACGGTTTTTTCACATGGAATTTCAGGTTTCTGCCCGCAAATATCGCCCCGCAACCTTTGAGGAAGTCATGGGGCAAGCCCATGTCGTGCAAACCCTCACCAATGCCATCGCACGACAACGAGTGGCGCATGCTTATGTGTTTTCCGGCATGCGGGGAGTGGGGAAAACCACCGTAGCCCGTATTCTGGCGAAGTCACTCAACTGCGAAAAAGGCCCAACCAGTCAGCCCTGTGGCACCTGCCCAAGTTGCGTGGAAATTACCCGAGGGAATTCTGTCGACGTCATCGAAATTGACGGCGCGTCGAACACCGGAGTGGACGATGTGCGCGAACTCCGCGAGAACGTGAAATTTGCGCCGTTTCATGGCTCGTATCGCGTGTATATTATCGACGAAGTCCATATGCTCTCCAACTCGGCCTTCAATGCCCTCCTCAAAATATTAGAAGAACCTCCGAGCCATGCCGTCTTTATTTTTGCCACCACGGAAGTCCATAAAATTCCTGCGACGATTCTGTCTCGCTGCCAACATTTTACATTTCGACGCATTTCCCGGTTGGAAATTATTTCGCAACTGCGTCATGTGGCGACCCAAACCGGGGTGACAGTTGAGGATCGCAGTTTGTCCGTGTTAGCCAGAACAAGTGAGGGCAGCATGCGTGACGCACTCAGCCTTCTGGACCAAGCCGTGTCATTTGGAGGCGAAACGCTGCTGCATGAGGACTTGGAGGCATTGATCGGCTCCGTCCCCGATGAATTGGTTCGACAAATGATTGAAGCCATATTGGCCCATCAGGCGTCACAAGCGATGACGCTCATTGGGGAGGTCGTCGACCAGGGCTTTGATGTGCGCGTGTATTGCCGCGCCATCTTGGAACGAGTTCGAAATCTCCTCGTGGCCTGCGTCGTACCTTCGCCTCAACAGGTGAAGAATTTGTTGGAGTTGGGAGAGGAAGAAGGTGCGCAGATCATTCAACAAGCCGAGCCACTCACTGAACCCTATTTACAGGGCATCTTCTCAATCATCTCTCGAACGGAAGACAGCCTCAGAGGAAGTTCCCATCCACGATTTCTCATCGAAGCGGCAGTCGTCCGGGCCGCGCTCTTAGATCCAAGTGCCACCACATCGACCCCCGGCATAGAACAACCTGGCACGGTCAAGCCTCAACCATCACGGCAGCCGAAACCATCCCCGACGATGGCTCCGGTGAGTGCTGCACCTTCACCCCTCTCGAAAACGGCCATGCCCACTGAAAAACCTCGTACCTATCAGAAAGCACCAGAGCGAAACACACCTTCTGCTAAAGCAGCGGCGATGTCTCCCTCCCAATCGACACCAGTGAAGGAAACGCCGGTTCCCACAAAACCTGTCGCTTCCATTCAGGATGAACCACCGCAGCCGTCGCCCAAACCGACAAGCCCTGTTTCGGATCAGACAGCGCCGTTAGACTGGGAACACGTGGTTGATCGCATGATACAAGACCATCCCAATGTCGGCAGTTTTTTGGAGAAGGGGAGTGTGGTGACGCTTGAAGCCGATCATGTCGTCATCGGCTTTTCAAAGAGGGATGCCATTGCGCGATGGCGGACCGACAAACCGGAAAATCGTGCGCTCCTCGCCAGCATGTGCAAAGAAATGGCTGGACGTCCCATGCGAGTCCAAGTGATCGAATTACACGATGGACAAGAACGCCCGCCCTCCATGAGTGAGCTACGCGCAAAAAAAAAACACGAGGATAACCAAGACCTGATGCAAGAGGTGAAGGCCCATCCGCTCGTCAAAGAAGCATTAGAATTGTTTGGCGGAGAATTGGCGTCAGCCCAACGACATCCGCAAAAAGAGGAGGCACCGTAATGTCGAAAAATCCTTTTGCCAACATGGGCAATTTACTCAAACAAGCGCAAGAAATGCAGTCAAAAATGGGGAAAATTCAAGAAGAAGCCGCCACGAAAACCGTGGAAGCGTCGACGGGTGGAGGCATGGTGACCGTCCAGGCCAACGGGGCGATGCAAATTACCAACATCACCATTGACCCTGAGGTGCTCAAATCAGGGGATGCGGATATGTTGAAAGATCTCCTGGTGTCCGCCACCAATGAAGCCCTCCGCAAAGCCAAAGAACTGATGGCGGAGGAAATGAAATCCCTCACCGGCGGGCTGGGCATTCCCGGCATGTTTTAAGACAGTCAAACAGGTCACCTCATGGCAGACAGCACCACTTCATCAAAATCCAACGGCCAACCTAAAGGCCTGCTCATGCGCCTCACCCGAGAGTTGGTGCGCTTACCAGGTATTGGGCAAAAAACGGCCCAACGGTTGGCGTTTCATCTCATGAAAACCGACACGGAAGAAGCCCTCCGCTTAGCAGAGGCTATCCGAGAAGTGAAGGAAAAAATTACGTTCTGTATACAATGTCGGAACATTGCCGAAGGTCCACTCTGTGCCGTTTGTTTGGACCCCAAACGAGACACCACCAGCATTTTAGTCGTGGAAGAACCCAGCACCCTCCATGCGATTGAACAAAGCCGAGCCTTTCGAGGCCTCTATCACGTCCTCTACGGGGCGCTCTCGCCCTTGGACGGCATCGGTCCCGCAGACCTACGGACACATGATTTGGAAAATCGTGTTCAGCAAGGAGGAATCAAAGAAGTGATCGTGGCAACGAATCCGACGATTGAAGGAGAAGCCACGGCTATTTATCTCACCAAACGTCTGAAGCCACTTGGCGTGAAGGTGTCTCGTATCGCCTATGGCATTCCTGTCGGGATGGATATTGAATATGCCGACGAGGTGACCCTTTTGAAGTCTATCGAAGGTCGACGCGACCTCGGCTAACCAAAAGTAAGCTCCTTCCCTTAAGCAGGCCCTCTTCTACTCATTCCTTTCAAAGCTCTTACCCTGAGTGGTATTTGCCGGGTCTCGGCCCGGCAGCCGAGATCCTTTTGTTTTGGCAAAAGGACCCAAAACCATTTAGCCCTCGGCGTGGTCCGGGGGATGCCCTTCGATGCTCGCCGAATCCAGCGGCGCGCAAACTCGCTTCGCTCAAACAATGCCCGCCTCAACTTCTGGATTCCGCTCCGCTTCTCGGCCACGCCGAATGGGCCCAATCCAAATAAGGATATATCGAAGTTAGCGTTTGACTTGGTGTTCGATGGCTTGGAATTGGGCGGGGAATATGCCGAGCCAGAAACCAATTTGTTGAATTTCTTCGCGCCAATACTTCTCGTAATGTCCATTTTTAATCCCAAATTTCACTAAATCCGCGAGCAATTGGTTCACTTTCGGCTCTGCCAGATTCCCGGCGAACAATTTGGGGATCATGAATCCTCCTGACAAGCGAATGAGATTGTCCTTTTCTTGAGAAGCGAG
>JAQBGS010000123.1:0-4600 GCA_032128535.1 Nitrospirota bacterium | reverse complement strand
ATGTAACGTCCTTTATTTCCTGATTTTGTTGCCATAGTTTATTTTTTTATTTTTAAGTTAAACAATAATACATTTTTTTTAAATCAAAGCATCCCATTCGGACACTATGAATTCAAGTTTTAAAAATCCCTCTACAGGAATGTAGGTTACTTGAAAACCTCCAGATCCGAATCGGAGAATGAATCATGTCATCGTGGTCAAGGCTGACCGGTCCACGCAAATTGCACGGGTCTGCCGTCGAGATGGGCTCACCAAGACTGCAGCGCTGCGACGCATCAGACAACAAATGCCACTCCGCCAAAAGCTTCAATATGCTGACACCGTCCTAGATGGAACGTGGCCTCGTCCACGGTTGCGCCTTGTGGTGCAATCATTGTATAGAAACTATCGAAATGAAGCTCGCCAGCGAGGGCCCAATCGATCTCTCACTTGATTCTGCGCACAACATTATTATCTTGTTCGTACACATAACTAGGTAAAGGAGTTTGACGATGGTACATGATGTGTTGATCCTTGGTTCTGGCCCAGCGGGACTCACCGCTGCCGTCTATAGCGCCAGAGCCAATCTTTCACCCTTGTTAATCGATGGATCACAACCGGGCGGGCAGCTGACCTTGACCACGGACGTGGAAAACTTCCCAGGCTTTCCCAAAGGCATCATGGGACCCCAGCTCATTCAAGACATGCGCGCTCAAGCTGAACGGTTTGGCACGCAATTCCGACATGGTCATGTTTCGGAAGTGGATCTGGTGTCACGACCTTTTCGCATCACCGTCGATGGCGAAGAAACCATTGAAACCAAAACGCTCATTATTTCTACGGGTGCGTCAGCCAATTTGCTCGGCCTACCCTCCGAAAGTCGTTTGATGGGGCACGGAGTCTCCACCTGCGCAACCTGTGACGGATTCTTCTTTCGTGGAAAAGAAATTGCGGTGATTGGCGGTGGGGATAGCGCCGTCGAGGAAGCCACCTTCCTCACAAAATTCGCCTCAAAAGTCACCCTCGTCCATCGGCGCGATAAATTACGGGCGTCAAAAATCATGCAAGACCGTGCGATGAAAAACGAAAAAATCGCATTTCAATGGAATAGCAGCTTGGAAGAAGTCATCGGCGATGAACTGGTGACCGGCGTCCGACTACGCAATATCCAAACCAATCAAACAGAAGAGATTGCCTTATCAGGCGTCTTTATCGCCATCGGCCATACCCCCAATACCAGTTTATTCAAGGGAAAAATCGATATGGATGAGGCCGGATATATTCGCACCCAACCTTATCGAACCACGACGAATATCCCGGGAGTCTTTGCCGCAGGCGATGTTCAGGATTCCAACTATCGACAAGCCATCACCGCGGCCGGTACCGGTTGCATGGCGGCCATCGATGCCGAACGATATTTAGAAGCCGCACACTAATGTTCCATGTGTTGGTGCATTACCATGAGTTGGCGCTCAAAGGACGAAACCGGAAACACTTTGAATACCGACTCGTCCATCATATCCGCCGTGCGCTGAAACCGCTCACCCATGTCCATGTGGACGCCCTGCAAGGGAGAATCCGCGTCAGCTTTGCCGATGAAGCCGCCTGGCCTCGTCTAGAGAACCAATTAAAGAGGGCCTTTGGCATCGTGAATTTTTCGCTGACTCGATCTGTTCCACTCCCCCATGACAATCCTGATCTCACAGCGCTAAAAGCCGCCATCACCTCTCATCTTCCGACGTATCCCTATGACACCTTCCGCGTCAGCGCCAAACGCGCAGACAAACGATTCCCAAAAACGTCGATGGAAGTGGAACAGGAAATTGGAGCCGCCGTGGTGGAAGAGACCGGCAAAAAGGTCAAACTCAAGAATCCAGACCTAGAAATCTTAGTTGAACTCGTTCCGCCCGAAGCCTATTACTCCTTCCAAAGGGAAGCAGGCCCTGGTGGCCTCCCAACAGGAACAGGCGGAAAAGTCGTCTCGCTTATTTCAGGGGGGATTGACTCGCCCGTTGCAACCTACCGGATGCTGAAACGAGGCTGCAAAGCAGTATTCGTCCATTTCCATGGACGACCCTATCTGTCGCGTGTTTCCGAAGAAAAAGTGCAAGATATCGTGAAACTCTTAACCAGGTATCAATTGTATTCGCGTCTTTATCTCATTCCCTTTGGAGAAATTCAAAGCCAAATTGTCGTCAATTCTCCCCCACCCGTTCGCGTCGTGCTTTACCGACGTCTCATGCTCCGCATTGCCGCCAAAATTGCGGAGCAGGAAGAGGCCTGGGGATTGGTCACCGGCGATAGTCTTGGCCAGGTCGCATCACAAACTCCAGAAAATATCGTCGTCATCAATCAAGCCACGACCATCCCCATTCTCCGGCCACTGATCGGGATGGATAAATTAGAAATCACCCAACAAGCCCAGGCCATCGGAACATTTGAAACCTCCATCGAACCCGACCAAGACTGCTGCACCCTCTTTGTCCCCAAACACCCTCGCACTCGCTGCGACTTACCCGGCATTCTCAAAGTGGAAGAACACTTAGACATTCCCGCCCTCATTCAGCAAGGACTACAAGGATCTGAACTCATGGAATTCACCCATTAAACAAAGGAGAACGTATGGAATGGAGAGCCAGTCATATTTTAGTGAAAGAAAAAGGGTTAGCCGAGGACCTGAGAAAACGTCTTAAAAGTGGAGCAAAATTTGGAGAATTGGCGAAAGAATTTTCGACCTGTCCCAGCAAGTCCAAAAGTGGCGATCTTGGGTGGTTTGGTCCAGGCAAAATGGTGAAAGCCTTTGAAGATGCGGTCAAACGCATGGGGCATGGAGGTATGAGCAACGTGGTAAAAACCCAATTTGGGTACCACATTATTAAAAAAACTGGGCAGAAGGATTAATCCTCTTTCAGTCAAGCTATACGCAGCCCTATTTAAACAAGTCATAGGGGGAATGCTATTCCTCATTAGTGGATTAGGATTTATAAACATCCTACAGCCAACGGGTATGACAAAATCTTCTGGTCCTGGTGGGCTAGGCAAGAGACGATGTCCTTATTGCGACATAACCTTTTCGGAACATTCTTTCAATTATATTTCGGATTCATTTCCCTTAAATCCCAAAACAAGGAAATTTCGTCGCTTGACCGATTCGTTCTCTTGAGACATGATGATCTGGTTGAACTTTCCCACATGGTGGCTTCCAGCATTCTTCGCGTTTCTGTACTCTGCCCCATGAAAAAATTGTATGTTTCTCAAAGCCTGATCGACGTGGAATCCCGGAAGGAACTCCTGGATCAGGAGGAAATTCCATGTACGATCAAAAATCAACGATCGGCGATGTTGGGCGGAGAAGTGCCGTTTGTCGAAGTCTTTCCGGAGCTCTGGGTACTTCAGGATGAAGATTTCGAAAAAGCTCAAACTTTATTGCAAGACTGGGAAAATGCAAAACCGGTGGAAACCACTTCATGGACCTGTGGCAGCTGTGGCGAGGTGCATCAAAAGGAATTTACGACCTGCTGGAAATGTAATCAAGAAAGAACTTAAAGGAATACAGGAGGAAAAAACGCGCAATCGCCTATTCAATAGATTTCCATGATCCCAATAACCTGCTTTGGCCTCCTTCTGACCTTAATTCTGGGCTTGCCTCTGTTTGGAATTCTTCTGGCAGAATATTCGTTACCCACTCATCTCACCCTTTTCCCTATCCCAACCGAACCAGGAGCATCGTCGATTTCCTGGCTGGTTTGGGGAATACTAACCGCACTTATCACAGCAACTCTTACCCCTCTGATTTGGCGATTTTTCATAATTCCAAATACAACAAGACCGGAATCCTTTCATGCTGCTGGCTTCCCATGGTGGGGTTGGCTGGCCCTTCTCTGGATTACCGCTTCATGGGTCCTGGCATGGACTCGATATTCATGGTTTGAGCCGTGGCAACCTCATACTTTTCCCCTACTCTGGTTTGGCTATATCGTCATGCTGAATGCCCTTACGCATCAACGATCTGGACAATGCCTTCTTCTTTATCAGCCACGATTCCTTGGCCAACTATTTCTGCTCAGCGGAGTATTTTGGTGGACCTTCGAATATCTCAATCAATTCGTGAGCAATTGGCATTATGTGAATCTGCCAGACACGTCTCATTTCGAAACCGTCCTCCATACCTCCATCGCCTTTTCTACCGTCCTGCCAGCCGTCCTCAGTACCTATGAATGGCTGGCTACCATTCCCCGCATCACAAGGCTTTTCGAAAACTGGCACCCGATCCCTTGGATACTTAATAAAAAGACTGGACGGATATTCCTCTGCCTGGGCAGCATGGGACTCGCGCTAATAGGAATTTGGCCAACCATTCTTTTCCCTCTTCTCTGGCTTTGCCCGTTGTTTCTTCTTCTTGGAATCCAATTCCTTAAAAATGAAAAGACGTGTTTCCACGTTTTAGTACAGGGTGATTGGCGCCCCGTCATTCTTTCTGCCCTCGCTGCACTCATGTGTGGGTTCTGGTGGGAATTATGGAATGCCTACAGCTTGGTCCATTGGGAATACACCATTCCCTTTGTCCAGGCCTTGAAAATTTTTGAAATGCCCGTTTTAGGGTACGCTGGCTACCTCCCAT
>JAQBGS010000122.1:0-4623 GCA_032128535.1 Nitrospirota bacterium | reverse complement strand
ATTTCTTCGCCGATTCTGGGATCTCGCAATGTGTTCCCACGGCACAAACCGCCCGCCAATCAACCAGGCGATATTCGGTCCCCATAGCGCTCGCCATAGCCCGTGGTTGGCCATTCAAAAATCCTCGACATTCTCCAGGTGCAACTGTCTCCTGTTGCCACAGACCTTGTTGGGGGCCAAGATACTCGACTGTCAAATCTCCCTCATTCACACAAAAAGTTTCCAATAGCCCAACATCCCTTGGTGATTGCGCATGCAAATTGGCTCGGATCAAAAACGAATCACGCAGCCGTGGAGCCTGAGCCACTTCCCCTAAAGTCGGTTGCACTTCTGCCGTCATCAATCCTCCATGAGTCGTCGCACGAATATTAGGTGTCATGAAGGTTAACGGAATTTCACTTTGAGGCTGAATAGGAATGGCCCATTCTGCCGCCCCAACTTCCAGTGCTACAGAAATCCCACCATCGGCATTCTTCTCCATCAAGGCCTCAGAATACTCTTGAATGGTGACTAACCCTTGATTTTCTAATAAAATTTCTGCAACAGATTCTTCTTCTGTGCTAATCACATCTCCAATGGCCAAGACAGACCGATATTTCGGAGCATACCCTGGACCATTTTTGCCAGGAGTGACCGTTACCACCCCACGGATCCCCGCGATAAGTGCCTGGTTCTTCGAAGCCCCTTGGACAAATACTTGGGATGTTTGAATGGCCAGGACCCATGAAGGTCCAATAATTTGAAGCGCAACCAAAGAAGATAATAGAAGTTTGTATAAAATCATCATAATTAATACTCACCTTTTCATTATGATTGGGGGTTGAAATTCTCGAGATCCCTGTTGAAAACAGATTTCCTCCTCACGGCTAGTGATCCCAAATATACTCTAAGGATTTCTATCAACTTTGTAAACTTCCTGTCCATTACACCAAAGACCTACAGGATTACGATATTTCCTCTCTCTTCCTCACAATTTCTCTAAACCTCCTCCAACTCTCTTCATCATCGCTTGTTGCCGTACCCTTTAAATTGCAGTATTTCTATTTAAGTATAAAGCCGACATGTTTATTGATTTGAATTTTTTTGGCTACCTACCTATTTTCATTTCATTTTTTATTAAAAAATACAGCATCATGCTCAATTCTTCCAATCTTATAACCGACAAATCCCATCATGACGTTTTCCTGCCGCCGTCTCATCGTGACCCATCTTGGTCCTACCCGTTCAATAATCGGAATCAAGCAATTTTTTCAGAAAGTCATTAAAGGACTTGTACTCGCTGGCGGGCTTTACCTCTTTGGAGTCAGTCTGGCCGCATGCACTCAACAGGGCCGTTATATGGAAACTCATGAGATTTCAAGCCTGAAAGTGGTCTTTGTAGATGCTGAAAGTTTGAAAGAGTTGTGGGAATCCAAGACGGGACAACCTGGTGCGCAATTTCAACCATGGCTGCAAGGGAATTTGGCTTCAGTCAAAACGGTTCGAGGATTCTATGATTTTTCCACGGAAACCCTCTACTGCCCTAAATGGAATTACGAAGTCTGCGGCCACGAACTTCACCATGCTGCGTTGGGCCACTTCCACCCAAACAACTAGGCAATTTAACTTCTTACCTACCCCTTACCCCTCCATTCAAGACCCATTCCCGGGATCCTTGGTCTGCTCTATTAAAAACGGTTTTAACTGGTCATAAGCTTTTCGAAGTAAGGCGGCATCATGATCCCAGGCTTCTATAAAAAGCGCAAACCGTGCCTTTTCATACATCCCAGGCATCCAGCCCATAGCAAAGAGGCTCCCGTCATCTGACCAAAATATTTGCATAACCGAAAACCGCTTCATCAGCGCATTGGTCACGCGGTACCGGGAGCCGACATCAGAATGAGGGTTCTTGCCCGGAAACCCCGTTTGCAGGCGAATCCCTCCAAGAAAATAAGTAATATACAGATGAATTTTTGAGGGATGCTTGGCACGTATGCCGGCTTCAACTAGGTCACATTCGTATCCCAAAAACTCTAAATGTTCGATGAGAGGGTCCTTAGAGGAAACGGGTTTAGCCTGGACCACTGAACACATCAACAGAAAGAGGAGACTCCACAACACCACCGCCCTCCCTTTCCCCTGACAACTCCCATGGCGAGACATCATTCCTCTTTTTGTGTTTTTTATCATCACGTTACTCCCTTTTAAAGCTCATTCCCTAATCATCCAATTCTTAAACAAAGAAATCTTCGGTTCAGACTTAATGGATCTCCCAATCTTATCCACAGAAGGAATAAGCCTTTGCCCTATGTGTACTTTACAGCAATATTATTGACAATTGACAAATACCCTGTAATCTTTGTAAATCCTTGTCCTCATTCGAGACATCGTTCTAACCTGATATAAATTTTTTCTGTTCAGTAGTCCACTTATCGTTCCGATTCATTGCACCATTAACGGTTTCTCGAACAGGATGGGTTATGCGCAACCATAGGCTTCAAAAAATCAGCTTTTCCTTCATAGCCATCATGGTCGTTGCCACCGTCGGTTGGGTTACACCCGCCGTATGGGCACAACGTGGAGATGCCAATTTCTTAACCGCCCAGGCCGCCATCGCCTATGACGACAAACGGTATGAAGAAGCGTTGACTCTTTTAAATAAAGCTTTAACACTTGATCCAAAGAATGAACGGGGCCTTTTTTATAAAGGATTGGTTTACCTTGCCCAAGAGAATCCGAAAGAAGCCATTGCCCCCTTAGAAGCCGTGCATCAGATTAAACCTTCCGATTTTGATGTTCAACACCATCTAGGGGTAGCCTATTTTTCAGTTGGGGAGTACGACAAAGCCAAACCCTTATTAGAAAGCACCTATACTCGGAATCCGGAAACTGAAAATTTGGGATATTATGTGGGATTTCTCCGATACAGGGAGAAGCAATATGGGAAAGCCGTCGAAGCATTCGAGCAAAACCAGACGCCAAACCCTGATATTCAACAATTAAATGGGTTTTATCGGGGGTTAGCCTTAGGAGTCTTAGGATTACCGAATGAAGCCTTCATTGAATTGGAGCAAGTCCAACGCACTCAAACCATTTCCCCCCTCACTCAGGCATCGGGCCGACTCCAGCAAGCTCTCACAGCCGGGCAAATTTTCGGAACACAAAAACGGTTTAGGTTTCAAATCAGTGTAGGCGGATTCTACGACGACAATGTGAAAATCAATCCCGATCCGGTAAACACCATCCCAATTTTAAATCCCCCGAATAATCCCAACACCTTGATCCAGAATTTGCGACAACGAGATACCACCGCACCAGGGTTTCTCGCGTCCGCGCGAGCCGATTATTCTTTCTTGCAGAAAGGGCCATTTGAGGCCACCGCCACCTATGCCTTTTTACAAACTCTCCATGGGGAAGGTATGGATGAATATAACATCCAGAGCCATTTGGTGGGTTTGTCGGGGTTTTACCGAGGTGTCATTGAGAATTTACCCTTCCAATTGGGTGCCCAATACACGTATGACTATCTCTTTTTAGATATGAATGGTTTTCTCTCACGTCATACTCCCACGTTTAGCGCCACTGTGATTGAACCAACCTTCACGCTTCCTGGAATTGGAGTGGTAGGCAATCTGACGACAGCCCTCTATCGCTATCAGTACAAAACATTTTTCGAGAACGATATTCTCAATGACGACCGTTTCGCTTCAGAGCAACGAGATGGCTACAATAACATGCTTGGCTTTATCCATGCCTTTCGATTGGCTAGCGATAGTCTAATACTACGAATTGGCTATCAATACGATAATGAAAGTACAAAGGGATCGGCCTTTTCCTATCGAGGCAACCGCCTACTCACGGGTGGGCAACTGCAACTCCCGTGGGGTGACATGTCGCTCCGCTATGATTATGATGTTCACTGGCGAGACTATAAAAACCGACAGACCCAGCCCACAATTACCGATCGAGATGGGCGCCTTGTAAAACGAGATGATATCCAACAGACCCACCTCGTTCAGCTCACCAAACCCCTGCCCAACAACTTTTCTCTGACCGCCCAGTATCAGGGCATTCGCAACGAATCTAAAACTCCTTTGTATGATTATTCTAAAGATGTGTGGACCCTGCTTGTAACCTGGACCTATTAACCCTCCCTTCTTCTCATCATCCGTTGTCCTAGTAGCCATACACCGACTGGAATCCCGATCCAGATCAGTTCACTGAGCAGCACGCCAACGCCCCAAGAAGAAAAAAATTGTGCCATGCCTATTGGCGAAACCACGATCGGTCTCCAAGGGAAGAAATAGCGGGTTGCGTCGAATGGCGCAAAGAAGGCAATGCCTAATCCGCCATTCGTGAAGGCGTCTAAGAGACCATGGGACAGGGTGACGAGCCCAAAATAGATCACCAATACACCATATCCTCGACTCAACCAAGCAATGCTCGGAACCGCCAAGATAGGAACCACAATACCTACCAGGATCGCAAAAGTAATTGAATGGGTCATGCCTCGATGGCCCCATAGATGTTCATAAGGAATCCCCACTACCAATCCCGCCACGTCAGCATCCGGTAACAGGCAACACAACACCGTCCACGCCCAAAACCGCGTTGATGCGCAAGCCGGATTCAGAGTTTTGCCCA
>JAQBGS010000121.1:0-3811 GCA_032128535.1 Nitrospirota bacterium | reverse complement strand
CTGCTTCTTGGAGACGATGTTGGTGGAGTGGCACATGAAAAGTTCTTGGTACATGTGGCGGACACGCTCTTTGGTGACTTCCCGTTCACGGTCTAAGGGCATGCTCATTTGACGAGCCTGTTCCATGTTTGTCTGAGCCATTTCACAGTCAGAGGTGGAAGGGGTTTCCGCACTGGCCTTCAGTGGGGTAAAGAATAGTAAGCTGAGAACAATTAACGAGAGGTATGTTCGTGCCATGGATCTGTTTTCCTGTTCATGCGGGCCAGTATTCTTTTCATTACACAAGAAAACACCAGGATTGCCTATTCATCAAAAGATGGGGGCCGAAAGAAAGCATACGTAATGTTCAGAGAAAATATTCAATGGTGGTTTTTCTACCTCAGAGGCAGGTTAGAGGCAAAAGAACACTCACCTTCATGCTTGTTCCTGACTGAAAATCTTGAATTGTAGGAGGCACCGAGGGGCTGGGTTCCAAGTCAAAAAGCCTAAGAAGCCATGAACACGGTCAATCTATCCAAGGAATGACTGGGGTTCCAAGAGTCTGCAAGAAATCCAGCTTCAGGCAACGGTGAGGCAGGCAACTAGCCTATGGTTAACGGAATTTTGGCTCATTGATTGTCATCTCATAGACCGCGTACAGTAAATCCTACTTCACCGCCATTACAACGGACTTTATCCCTGACACCGACCAAACACGTGTAAAAGGGCCGGAGCCCAACACAAAATGTGTGGAAGTCGCCTTTGACGTCACCTCTGTGACATTGGCCGTTATTCCCAGGTCACACTTTCGATCGCGACAACATTGAAGCGGGAGATCAAAGCCACACAAGAGGTTTTGAAATGGTACATGATGTCGTATTGACGACCTTGTGATACACCACCGGCCGGAAAAACTTTGCTACGATACGCAGGACCGCAACCAGAAAGGTTATCGAAACAGGCTATGAAACACAGTAAGACAGACTCATCGACGACTCCAACCATGAAGGGCTTTTCGCCTGGCTTCGCGGCTCTCGGGCTCGAAGCTGCATTGCTGACTACGCTTGAATCATTGGGATATGAGGAGCCTACCCCCATTCAACGGGAAGCCATTCCACCACTGTTGGACGGACGAGACCTCCTTGGTCGCGCCGCGACCGGAACTGGGAAAACCGCTGCGTTCACGCTGCCCCTTTTGCAGCGTTTGGCTCATTTGGCACCGCAGCCCAATCCTTCTGCCCTCATTCTGGTACCGACGCGTGAATTGGCCATGCAGGTGTGCGAGGCCGTCGAGCGCTATGGGAAACAGCAGCGAATCGCGATCCTCGCCGTCTATGGCGGCGCGGCGATCAGGCCACAGCTTGTGGCATTGAAACGCGGGGTCAATGTCGTTGTGGCGACACCAGGACGAGCCTTGGATCATATTCGTCGAAAGACTCTTCAGCTCCAGGATTTACAAGTCGTGGTGCTCGATGAGGCGGATGAAATGCTCAACATGGGGTTCGCCGAGGATTTGGATGCCATTCTTCAACAAACGCCTAAGGGGCGACAGACCGCCCTGTTTTCAGCGACGATGCCTCCCCGCATCGCGGCTATCGCACGCCGTCATCTACAAAACCCTGTTGAGATTCAAATTCTGAAGGAGCCCGTTAAGGCGGGAGTCGCCCCTCTTGTACACCAGACCGCCTACCTTGTTTCACGACCTCATAAAGTCGCAGCCCTGGCGAGAATCTTGGATATGGTCAGACCGAAGTCGACACTCGTGTTCTGTCGAACGCGTCTGGAAGTGGATGAGTTGACTTCCATGCTCAACGGTCGTGGGTATCGAGGGGAAGGGCTGCATGGCGGGATGAACCAAGCGCAACGGGATCGCGTGATGGCCTCGTTCCGTTCAGGGAAGACCGAGCTGCTGGTTGCCACGGACGTGGCTGCACGAGGTCTGGATATTTCCCACGTGTCGCATGTGATGAATTACGATGTGCCGACGTCTCCTGAAGGGTATATCCATCGAATTGGCCGGACCGGTCGGGCCGGCCGGGCCGGAGAAGCGATCACCTTGGTCGAGCCACGCGAACGTTGGTTATTGCAGAACATTGAGCGTCTCACCAAATCCACTATTGATATGGCCACGCTTCCGACGGTAGCTGATCTCCAAGCCAAACGATTAGAACGGATTGGGGTTTCTATTCAAGGAATTCTCGCGGGCAATAAGTTTGAACGATTCCGGAACGTGGTGACGACCCTGACCGAAAAGTTTGACCCGGCGGATGTGGCCGCCGCCGCTATTCTCCTGGCCTCTGGATCGAATGATGGGGAACGAACGGAAGAAGAAATCCCTGCTTTACGGGATCGTACCCAAGAAACAGCTTCACAGCCACGGCGACCGAGACGAGAGCCACCGAGTTGGTCTCAAGGCGCCAAGCCAGGAGGCAGTTCGGGCAGGCCAGTTGGCAGGCGTGAACGTCCCGGCCGATCAGGACCATCTACCAATATGGCCACATTACATTTCAGCGCGGGGAAAAATGCGAGTATCCGCCCTGGAGACTTTGTTGGGGCCATTGCTAACGAGGCTGGACTGAACTCGAATGTGATCGGGCCCATTAAAATTTCTGATGATTTCTCGCTCGTCAAAGTACCAGAAGAACTGGCGCAGAACATCATGCAGGTGCTGGGCCGAACGAGAATTAAGGGCAAGAAGGTCAAAGTTCGGCTCTACCAGGAGTAATTTGGTGAGAGGAATGAGACGTGGTCAGTTTGACGAGGTGAGGTACCGACTAAAGATGAAGTCGTACCAAGGCATTTAGCGAGTAGGGGCTTTTGCGCGGGCCATCATCCTGCAGAAGGAGCAGGTGCCAGCGGTGGTGGGTTGGCCGCAGGTTTCACAGGGTAGAAGCGTCGTTTGATCGATCTCGGTCATTGAGGAATTTGAAGCCGAGGCGGTTTTCTTCTGTTTTTCTAAGAATCCATAATAAAAGCGGTGTTTGGTTCCTGGCGATTCCATTTCCAGCCGATTGAGCACATCTTTATAGACCAACATTTTGGCGCCCTTAGACATCGGGCATTCTTCTACCAGATAATCAATCCGGTTCACGACCGCATAGGCGGCAACTTCCCGTTCGGTCATGCGATAGAGCGGTTTGACCTTTTTGGAAAAACCCTCAACAGATGCCGGTAGCGTCGGCGACTGCTTTTGTAAATATTCTTCCTGCCATTGCAACACATTGCCGAGTAGCCGTGCGGCTTCATCATCTAAATTATGGCCGGTGGCCATCACATCGTACTTGTTCTGCCAGGCGACGCGATTGAATTGGTAGCGTTTAATGGTGCCACAGGTTGAGCACGTGGGTCGTTTGACGAGAGTGGCCAGTTCTTTAATACCGGCACCGGCATCCTCTTCTACGGTATGAACGATAAGCTTTGACCCACAAGATTCGGCGACATCACGAGCAAACCGCTTCACTTTTTCGTGAGACCGTTCCGAATATCCAGTAATGCCTAAATCTACGTAGAGCGCATCAGTGCGATAGCCCAGCTTGAGTAAGATTTCCCAGAGGGTCAAGCTATCTTTTCCGCCAGAGACGGCGACCAGAATTCGGTCATCCGGTGAAAACATCGCTTGGGCTTTGATGGCCTTTTGGACTTGGGTTCTGACAAATTCCGTCAGGCAAGGTCCGCAGAATGCCGTATTGTGGCGAGGCATGCCCAAGACCGCCCGTTGAGGACATTTTCGACACTTCATGGGCTACCCCCCGGAAATGACGGGACGGACTTCGATGCTATCCCCATCTGCCACGATTTCATCTTCGGTCATGAGGTCTTGGCCGCGAATAAC
>JAQBGS010000120.1:0-4421 GCA_032128535.1 Nitrospirota bacterium | reverse complement strand
GCGAAATGGGATCCTCGAACATGCGCGGGTCCCCGTGATTGGATTTGATGGTGGGTTGTGCCATGTCTATGTTGATCAGCATGCTGATATTCCGCTCGCTCAGACGATTGTGGTGAATGCGAAAGTTCAGTCTCCCACGGCCGCCAATGCGATGGATACGGTTCTCGTGCACCGGGATGTCTCGCGGCATCTTTTGCCTGGGTTAACCCGACGACTGCTTCAGGAGTATCGTGTCGTGTTAAATGGGTGTCCCAAAACGGTTTCGATGCTAGGGGTATTAGAGATGACCGGGCATTTAGGGATTAAAGATGCGGTGGAAGCGGATTGGGATAAAAAATTTCAGTCATTGGCCATGAATATAAAAGTGGTGAAAGATCGTCAAGAAGCCTTAGATCATATTGCCAAATATGCTCCTGGACATACCGACACGATTGTGACTCGAGACTATGCATTTGCCATGCAGTTTGCCCGGGAGGTTGACTCAAGCGCGGTCCTGATCAATGCCTCCACGCGTCTCCATGGGGGGGAGCAATTTGGGTTGGGCCCTGAGCTTGGGACGAATAGTCGGCGCCTTCATGCGCGTGGGCCTCTCACGCTTTCGAAGCTCACGACTGAAAAATACCTGGTCCTTGGAACGGGGCAACTTCAGCATCCTCATCCCATTCCAACGGCATATGAAGATGCCATGATGTTGTCTTCAAAATTCTAAATTTTATCAATATGTCAATCTGAATCGATTTCCTCGAGCAAGGTTGTGATGGAAGATGGAGGGATAACCCGCCAGACTTTGGATGAGGCACTCATTCAGTATTTGCAATCATGGGGGTTGAGGGAATTCGATAATGAAGCCTCGTACTATGAATGGCAGCGTACAATCGTGTCTTCCCAAGACTTGGAGGCATTACAGTCGTTGGTTGAACAAAGACAGGGTGGTGAAAATGAAGTAGCTGATATTCAATTCTATAATTTGTTAGCTAAGCCTCCCCTTCTTTCGGCCCTCTATTCTCAACGCTTCGACTATTTTCTGAAAATTGGTGCGCTCCTTTCCCAACGACTGTCGTCGGCAGAACACGTGTTGGATTTCGGGTGTGGTGTGGGAATTCTGACCTGTTTCTTTGCTCAACAACATCCTGACGTTCAATTTGTGGGGCTTGATCGATCTGGTCGGTCAATCGAAATCGCACAAGGCGAAGCGAAAAAACGGCTTCTTGCAAATGTGCAATTTCGCGCGACTCCGGGCTCCAATTTCCCCTCTGATTGTCTCTACGATTGTATTCTTTCGACGCAAGCCTTATTACAGTCTGAACGAGAGCCGGGTTTACCCAGTATCCATTGGCACACGTTTGAGCGGGAAAAGGATCCTGCTCGACAAGAAGAACTTGAAGACCGGACAGGACTCAAAAGACGTTTGGACTCGTTACTTCAGGTGCTCTCTCCTGCCGGGCGATTGATCTGTTTTGAAAAGACGTGGAATCTTGGTCGTCGAATATTTTTTCAACGAGCGATGAGTGGAAGAGGGCTTTCCCTTGTTTGTGACCCCGTTCCCTGTTCGTATCATGAATTGGGTGAATGGCGAATTGATGGGCCGCTATATGAGGTCTCTCGATATGTGGTTTCGGGGCCTCCTGCATGGAATGAAGTTCCGTATCAGGGCGAAGGTGAAACTTTGTATCGATGTGTTGGGGCCATGGCCGAACGAATGGGAATAGAATTGGGCACCAGTCAACCTCAGAAGACGGTTCGTGGACAACATGCGACCTACGGACCATGGGCTTTTCAATTTGGAGTGTGGGAGGAAGCCCTATCATGGGGATTGTGTGAAACCGGTTCAGGCTTGCGAGGGTTGGTGCTCGCAAGTATGGCGGAGAAACATATCATTGTTCAGTTATTTGAGAAAGTCGGAAATCTGATGGAGTCAGAATTTGAGGAATTCATTCACAACGGTTGGGGCCATTTCCATGATGTTGCCCAGAATGACTTCACTCCAGGTTATGAAAATCACGCATCATCAGCGCAGGGTATTTATGAGGCGCTTCCGCAGAAAATTATTCAACAGAAAGCCACGTTATCAGATGGAAAAGGGAAGGAAATGCACATCGAGATTGGAACAACTAACACGTTTCGCTATCTCTATTGGGCCAATACCTTTGATCAACGTCAGATCGTTCTCGTGGATGAGGCCGGAGAGGAAATGTTAAACGATTATTATCATGAATCCCTTGAGGCAGCTCAAAGTTCCGCCTAAGATCTCCTGCTCTCTCCCTAATTTTTAAGATTTCTACATTTCCTGAGAAAGAAGAAGTTGAAACGATCGGTGCTGTGATTGAGCATAGCAGACGATGGTTTCATAGGTTTCTTGTTGCATGCTCGTCGTTGCCCTCTTCCATTGGGGTGGCAGGCTAATCGTCAAGACTCGGCCATCGTCGTGAATGCTGATAATCGTACCCATCTTCAGGTAGGCCAACAGTTGCTCCCCGTCGGATGAGCCTGAACAGGTTGGTCCCTGTGATGCGGTAACGGTGGAAGGTTGTTGAGGATATTTAACTGAGACGGTTCCAGCCCAGAGAAACACGCCCAAGACCAAAAAAAGAACGAATCGCATAAAGCCTCCTCAAATGCTGAGAGAAGTTTGGAGGAAGCGAAGGAAGACCGTAAATACCTCAAATGGAGTGCAGAAAACCCATTGAAATACAGGCGGTTGGGACAGTCGACTGTTCTTGTTCTCCCCCTCCTCAGAGGCTATAACTCTTTAGGAAAGTTGTGAGCCCAAAGGCTTGGACTTTTCCTTATTTGCGGGTTCTTAAGATGCTGCCAGTCATATCCGACAAGTGAAACGATACTGTAAAATCGTTTACGGATTCTTCATTACTCTTGATGAGGTCGTTTAAGAAGTGGGTCTGAATATCAGAAATCTTTGAGAAATTCATATTCAGTTGTGCCAATGATTAGCATCTTTATATGAGTGAGCCTTGTGGGTGCTCAACCTGAATTGAGAGATGCCAGGGTGGTACCAGGAAATGGAGTCCTGAATGGAAGGTGATTCAATCGTGTTGTGGGTCTTAATCGGAACCTGTGTTTTGCACTGGATTACCGTTGTTGTATTGATTCGGCGAGTGCGGG
Organism: Nitrospirota bacterium; assembly: GCA_032128535.1. Lineage (GTDB taxonomy): Bacteria > Nitrospirota > Nitrospiria > Nitrospirales > UBA8639 > Nitrospira_E. The sequence continues at coordinate 1,301 of JAQBGS010000120.1, read as the reverse complement.
AAACGGAAAAACCCTTGGCGTGGAATCTCTTGGCGCTGGCCGTTAGTGTTCTCGCGATTCAACAGTCATATGGGTTGTATTTGCAATTGGTTGAGAGCAATCCGCCTATGCTCAACCTCCTGAAAGAAATGCTCGGGCTTCTTGTGTCTGGACTCATGTTGGGAGGCATTGTGATGCTAGCCCCCATTCTCAAAATCCGAGAGCGGAATAAAGAATTGTTGGCGGTGATTGATGAGCGGCGTGTCATTATTTGCCAATTCCATGATCGGATTGTTCGAACATTGAGACAAGTCCAAATTGCCATGGAAATAGGGAAGCCCATTAATTTTATAATTGAACAAGTAGCAGAGATGTCAAAAATGCTACAGGTCTTTTTGGAGGATCTTCAAGCTGGTGTGTTATTGGGGAGTAAATTTGAGATTGCCCTGAAAACCCTTGTGGAAGATTTGAGTAAAGAGGGAGGCTTTCCCATATTGGTGCAAATTGATTTAGCCATTGAAGATGCTATTACCTTGGATCAGGGTTCTGAGCTTTTGCATATGTTGCGTGAAGCGATTCAAAACAGTGTGCAATATTCTCAGGCAAAAAAGGGAAAGGTCTTGGTCAAAGTCTCGGAATCTCTCATCCTTCTGGAGGTTTCAGATAACGGGAAAGGTTTTGAGTTTGATCTTGTGGGGGCAGAAGGTCATGGGTTGGGGAAAATGGCTCGTCGAGCGAAAGAAATCGGGGCTCGTCTGAAGGTCCAAAGCCAGCCGAATAAAGGCACAACCATTGTGATTGAGCTACCACGTAAAGTGACCTCCTCAACTGGCACTCATGCCGTTTCGGCTCCTCAATCATCTAGTGAGAAATCCCAGAAAGTTCCTGTAGGATAACGCTTATTGCCAAGGGAGGCCCGTGAAACGTGGGCTGTTGGAATTCTTGGAATAGGGTGCTCCCACTCTGTCGCTAAAAATCCATGGGCATGTGACTTAGAAAAAACAGGAAAGCCACACGGGGGGGAATTGAGGGAAAAAGTCATAAGAAGAAACAATGCGAGGAAGGAAATGGTGGCGGTGGAGGGATTTGAACCCCCGGCCCGCGGCTTATGAGTGGCAGGACGAAAGCCACTGAACCCCTCTAAAATCAATCCTTTCAAGTAGTTCCACTTTCAGTAACGCGGACAGGGGTAGACCAAATAGGGTCACCTGTCCGCAACCCCGCAACCTATCCGCAACCTAATTTCGTCCTTCCCTAAACCAAATCCCTTTCCCCCAAAACCAAAACACGGGGGGTACCCCCAAAAATTCACGCTGCCTCAC
>JAQBGS010000119.1:0-4313 GCA_032128535.1 Nitrospirota bacterium | reverse complement strand
TGCAACAACGACAAAAAGCGATTCAGGAATAGAGCTCCAAAACTTCTGCCTATCCAAAACGAAGCTTCAGTCAAAATTCCACCTGTATCTACGTTCCTAGAACTCTTCCTTCCTCGCCTTCTCACATCCAAAGAAGCTTTCCAGCCACCTTCGTCAAGGACAGAAAAATAAAAAACCGGTATCATAGTCATAAGAAGGGAACAAGTAGTTCTATAGATCAAAGGGTCCTTCACCAGAAATCTCCTCTTACCATAAAAGCTTATGCAGTCATTTTCTTCCCAAACTCCAGCCGGTCGGTTACTGTTGACAGTGGCCGCATTTGTCATTGTTGTGGCTGGCATGCGGGCAGCGGAACCAATTTTGGTTCCGTTACTTTTCGCGGTGCTCCTGGCCATTATTAGCACCTCTCCGGTCTTTTGGCTTCGACAAAAAAAAATTCCCGCTCCTCTAGCGGTGTTCCTGGTCGTCATGGGGGTTCTCAGCGTCGGAATTGGCTTTGTCTTGATAATTGGAACGTCGCTGGACGATTTTTCCGACGCAATCCCTCGCTATCAAATCTTGCTCACCCAGAAAATGGCCCCCATCCACCAAGGGATTGAAGGGCTGGGATTTCAATTGAACAAAGACGGACTGCTCAAATCCATTGACCCCGGAGCCTCCATAACACTTGTGGCCAAATTGCTTTCGGGATTGGGCATTATTCTCACAAATTCTTTTCTGATTTTTCTAACCGTTGTTTTTATTTTGCTAGAAGCTTCTAATTTTCAACAAAAAATACGCATCGCCTTTGGGGATCAGAGCCATCCGTTTGCGCAATATCACACGATCGCCAATGCGATAAACCATTATCTTGCTATAAAAACCGTTGTGAGCTTGGGGACCGGAGTGTTGGTAGCCATCTGGGTAGGAGCCTTGGACGTCGATTTCCCTCTTATTTGGGGGCTTTTTGCGTTTTTGCTAAATTACATTCCGAACCTAGGTTCCATCATTGCTGCGGTTCCCCCTACATTATTGGGATTTATTCAATTTGGTATCGGACGCGCCTTGTTGGTCGCGGCGGGGTATATCGTGGTCAATATGCTTTTCGGCAATGTCGTCGAGCCCAAACTCATGGGGCGCACGCTTGGCCTCTCGACCTTGGTCGTATTTCTTTCTTTGGTATTCTGGGGTTGGGTTTGGGGTCCGGCCGGTATGCTCCTATCGGTTCCGCTGACCATGGTGGTGAAGATTGCATTAGAAAGCAGCCTAACCACCCATTGGCTCAGTATTATGTTAGATTCCGAATCCTCTGTCGCCAGAACCGCGAAAGACCAGGAGGTCGCCTCAACGGGGTAGGGCCAACACTGCCCGATGAAATCCGAAACGGACTCCCCTCCGCCAACCCCCGAGTCACACCAACGCCTATGTGCTTCAACCCCGTTTCTCCATGACCATGCGTTCCTCGCTACTGTAAGGAAAGTACATAGTTGGATCAGCACCCCAAAAGCCCATGAACAGGGAAAAATTTTCAAAAATCCTGCTCGTACAAGCGTTGGAAGAATCGGATCCTCACGGACGTCATCTTCCCCTGTCCACGCGGCATCATGCGACGCAACAGGCGAGGAACCAACATAAACCTTCATCCAATCATTCCTCGGAAGCGGATCTCTCATTTCTCTCAACACGTTCGGACATCATGTGGGCTTTCGTGAACAAGGCCTTTCCGGCCTTTTCCCAATCCTGGAACCATCTTCAGGTGGACATTCCCACCGCCCTCGTGGCCATCCCAGCCCTTGGGGTGGGATTATTCATGAACGGCCTGGGAGAGTCGCAACGGGTAAATTTACTCAACTTTCCTCTTCTCCTATTGCTTCTGTGGAATGGCGGAATGTACCTGTCCTCCGCATTACTCCCTTTATGGAAATCCTTCATAAAGACCAATTGGCTCGACACGGTAGCCACATGGCTAGCTCAGTTGGTAGGAAGTTGGGGACAACGTTCTTGGCCCACAGTCCATCTATCCGATCCTTCAGTGGCCTCCTGGATTCAGGAAGCCACCAAACAGTTCACTGCGCTGTGGTGGCCTCATGTGCGACCGGCATGGACGCAACGCCTTCGCCAACTTCTTCATCTGGGGGCCGTCTGCATGGCTATGGGTATTATCTTAGGCATGTATATCCGAGGGCTGGCTCTCGATTATCAAGCAACCTGGGAAAGCACGTTTCTTTCAGCCAACCAGGTTCAGGGCCTCCTTCATACTCTGTTGAGTCCTGCTGCATGGCTCTTACGCTATCCTTTCCCTAACGTATCCGAAATCATGAGTCTTCAAGCTCCCCAACATGGCCCTGCCGCCCCATGGATCCATATGTGGGCTGTCACGGCTCTTGCCATCATCGTCATTCCCCGCAGCATCATGGTGTGGATGAGTCAAGGAAAGCTGAGTCAGGCCAGGGAAACTTTCGCCGTCCCTTTAGACCATCCCTATTTTGTCCATCTGTTGGCTCTAGACAGAGGACAAGGGGTGCAGGTCGATATCCTCCCCTATAGTTATCAGCCGTCACCGAAAACCAAAAATTTCCTGGACCGGGGTTTTCTCGATCTCTTTGGAAATCTGGCCAGTATCCACTGGCATCCGGCCATGCCCTTTGGTCAGGAAATTCCAACTTGGCCTGAGGTCTCCACACCGTTTAGAAATTGCGTGGTGATCTTCAACGCGGGACAAACGCCTGAAGGGGAAGTTCAGGGAGAATGGCTTCACACGATTCAAACGCAGATGGATACGGCCAGGCAGGGTTCAAGACTTCTCGTGCTTCTTGATGAGGAACCCTATCGCCAGACTATCGAGGAAACTCGGGTGATGGAACGCAGACAAGCCTGGCAACGCCTAGGCAACCAATACCATCTTGAAATTGTTCCACTGGATCCAACGGCCACTTCACAGGACCAGTTCCTTCAACAGGCGCAGACAGGGTTTTGGCCCACTTCTGGGTAAAAACAAGAAATGATGCCGACCTCGATCACGCTATCCCTGATTTCCCATACCAATATTGGGAAAACCACTCTGGCCCGCACGCTCCTACGCAAAGATGTTGGACAAGTGCTGGATCAGGCTCACGTCACACTCCAAAACGAACAATTCCTGTTGCTCGAAACGTCTGACGGCCTGCAGTTAAAACTCTGGGATACGCCCGGGTTCGGCAATAGTCATAAACTGTTGAAGCGACTTCAAGGCCTATCTAATCCGATCGGTTGGGTGGTGTCACAAGTCTGGGACCGATTGGCCGACAAGCCGTTTTGGTGCAGCCAGCAAGCTATTCGAAACGTCCACGACGAGGCGGACATCGTCCTCTATTTGGTTAATGCCACCGAAGACCCGGCTATGGCCGGGTACCTTCAACCCAAACTGGATCTCCTGACCTGGCTCAACAAGCCAGTCATCATGCTCCTCAATCAAACGGGCCTGACAAATCCTGAGCAACAACACCGATTAAAAACACGCTGGAAACAGCAGTGGTCATCGCAAGCCGTGATTCACGATGTGATGAGCTTAGATGCCTTTACCCGATGTTGGGTGCAGGAAGGACTCTTATGGGATCGCATTGCTCAGGCGCTTCCGGAAGTTCGACAACCAATCATGGCACAACTCTCCAACGCCTGGCGGGAGCAACAATTCGACCTGCTCCATAGGAGCATGAATCGCATCGCTCAGATGTTAATCGAAACGGCCAAGGACACCGAAACGCTGCCACAGAAAGTTGCAGGGCATTCCCCCAAAAACCTGGTCAAACGTACCGTGCAAGCCATGGATCAACGATTGGCCCATCGCATCTCGGCCATGAGCACACAATTGATCCAACTGCATGGATTATCAGGCGACACAGCCCATACCATTCAATCGAGATTGGAAGATGTCACCGTGCCCGGGGAACGAAAACCCTGGGAAGAAGAAAGTTTCTGGAGCGGGCTTGTCAGTGGTGCGGCAGCAGGTGTCGCTTCAGATGTCGCTACCGGCGGATTGTCGCATGGTTTCTTTACTATTGGAGGAGCCATCTTGGGGGCATTGGGAGGCACCGCCTACGCCAAAAGTCAGGACGAGAGCAACCCTAGCACGATTTCCTGGGTATCGGATTTTCTAGATCGCCAAACGCGGGACGCGATCTTGCGCTATTTGGCAATCACCCATTGCGGCCGAGGACGAGGGGGACTACAGCGACCCTCGCGAATTTCCCCTCTTCTGGCAACAAGAAACCGAACGGGTTCTGGAACAGAAGAAAGAGACTTTGAACCGCTTATGGGAGCAATGCCAAACTCTTGCAGATCAAAAGAGGGATCAA
>JAQBGS010000118.1:0-4161 GCA_032128535.1 Nitrospirota bacterium | reverse complement strand
CCGTTGATGAGGAAATTGCCGAGCTTGAAAAACTCTTGGGTGAAGAGCCCGACGATTTTCAAGCGCGCTGCCGGTTAGGCGAACTCTATTTCAATAAAGGGCGCATGGATGAGGCTTTGTCTGAGGTCAAAAAGTCTATTGAAATGGCCGAAGGCCTTCGTGTGGAAATGGATCGGTCTCTGGCGATGTATTACTCGAATCTTGGGACGATTTACGGAACCAAGGGGATGCTAGATGACGCAATCGCGCAATTTAAACGAGCGTTGGAATTAAATGCGTATGATGTCCTGGCGTTGTTTAACGTGGGGCGGTTGCATAACGATAGGGCGGAGTATTTGCAAGCCAAAGAATATTTTGAGCGACTCATTGAGATTTCCTCGGAAGATCCGATCGCTTGGTATAATTTAGCGGGAGTCTACGAAAAATTGGACGACCCCCAAATTTCCGATTTCAATACTTTGGACATGGCGATGCAAGCCTACATGAAAGTGCTGGAATTTGATCCCAATCATTTGGAGTCGAGTTTCAAGCTCATGGAGATTGCCTTGAATCTTAAGAAGCCTGATATGGCGGTCAAAGTGATGGAAGATGCGGTCGACAGCAATCCTGATGAACCGTTAGCCTATTATAATTTGATCAATACGTATGAAAAGTGCAAGATGTTTGAACAGGCGGAAGAGACACGCAATCGTTTAAAAGAGCGATTTAGTAAACGTTCTCGGGAAACGGCAAAAAAGTAATATCCTAGCAAGGAGATGCACTATGTTTGGAAGTTTAGGGTTTACAGAATTGATTCTTATTTTGGTGATCGTCCTCATTATTTTTGGAGCCGGGAAATTGCCGCAATTAGGTGAAGGGGTCGGAAAAGCCATTAAAGGATTTAAGCAATCCATTCATGAAGCCGAGGCGTTTGATATTGACCCTCAAGCCCAGGCTCAAGAGGGCACGCCTGCTCCAACCGCAGCCTCTCCGCAAATCCCTCAGCCCATTCAGACAGCGTCTGTTGAGGCGTCGGCACCACCGCAACCGGCGGTGCTTCAGTCTGCTTCTCCAGAGCCCATGGCAGCGCCAGCTAAGGCCTAGAGAGGCAAAGGGCCAATAGAGATTGTGCGTGAAGCATGTGAAAGACGGTTGTTCTTTTAGCTAAGAAGAGGATTGGATTCATATGGGTACGGAGACCGTTGTCGAAGTTTCGGTGATTGAAACATTTGCAGGAAATGGAAAGTCCCGCAGTACGGGTGATGGGAAGCGAGCCGTAAAAGCGGGCATTCCTCTTCCCAACCAGGTCACCGTAGATCGAGAAGGTCGGTATCTCTACATTGCTGAATGCGGTTCTGACCGGGTTCGGCGAATCGATATGGAAACCGGCCTCCTCCATAATTTTGCCGGAACTGGCGAAACCTGTTACAGCGGTGATTATGGGCCGTGTGGCGAAGCAGGGTTGTACCTTCCACTGGATGTAGCCTGTGATTCAAAAAATAATCTCTATGTCTGTGATTCTGGGAGTAATCGGATTAGAAAAATCGATGCGGAAACAGGAATTATTACGACGGTTGTTGGCACCGGACAATGGGGATTTAATGGTGATGGACCTGGGTTAGAGGTGAATCTTACCTATCCAGCCGCCATTGTCTTTGATAGCCAAGATTGTCTGTACATTGCCGATACGCAAGCCCACCGTATTCGAAAATATGATACGGGAACAGGCTTAGTGACCACGATTGGTGGATATTGGACTGAGGAAGATGATGAGCGAATCAGTCCCCTGACTGCGCAAAACTTAATCGTGTTGTCTGGTGATGCGATTGGGATCGATTTTAGTAACGACGAAGGGTTGTTGCGCCCGAAATGTTCGGATGGATTGGATTTGGATCTCTACTTGGATGATGGAAAGCCTGCCATGGAATGTAAGTTTTATGATGTGGTGGGCATTGACATTGATCGCCATGGGGATCTGTACTTGACGGATAAGGGCACCAATCGCATTCGAAAAATCGACATGAAAACTGGCTTGGTTTCTACCATTGCGGGCGTGTGCCGGTTTGGGTTTGATGGGGATGGGAAGTTAGCCGTCAAATCCATGCTCAATGTTCCGGAAAGTGCTGTAGTGGACTCAGAAGGGAATGTGTACATTTCCGACTCGATGAATCATCGGATACGGAAGGTTGATGCCCAGACGGGTATCATCACGACAGTGGTCGGCAATGGAGACAGTGGCTATGATGATAAAAATATGGGTGGCTGTGGGGCCGCTCGCTTTGTGGCCAAAGAAGACGCAGGCATGTTGAAGCATGGAGATGGCCTGATTGCCACTGAGGCGATCGTGAACACTCCTTCTGGATTGGCCTTGGATTCTCAAGGGCATTTATACATTTGTGAGCGAAATGAAAATAAAATTCGACGAGTGAAATTGGCATAGGTCTTCCTCACTCCTTGAATAACCAAATAGTCAAATTTCTTTGACTGTTGCCACGACATCGACGTACCCTTCGTTTCGGTGAAATCCATTTTCCTCAACTACCCCAATGTTCCCACCTTCTGTAGCCGATGCTCATCTCGAGTAGGCGTCCTGTCACTTCAAAATGGTAAGATGGAATGATGGTTGGTATAGTGGTGAATGGCCCGGGATTATCGTTGAGCCTTGAATGTCCAAAAGTCTTGTTTCCTGGTCAGAATGTATATTTTATACAGGTATACTAAAGGTCCTTCAATTTGAATAAGGGACTCAAACAGATCAACACAATATTGATGCAGCCGCTGTGGTTGTGGGGAACGATGGGTCTGGTCCTGCTCTTTGCCTTGACCTGGTACCAAGTCCCTTTAGTGAGTTCGCAAGGCATGGTGGTTCGCGCCCATTTTCAAGAAGGCGAAGTGCCTGATCATCCTGCTGATCCAGCCTGGGAGAAAGTCTCACCCCTTCCACTTCCGTTAAGTGGTCAAATCATCACGCGGCCTGTCTGGCCAGAACCCAGTGTCCGTGCGTTATCCATCCGGTCGATTCACAATGGGAAAGACGTCGCATTTTTAATGGAATGGCAGGATGCCACGGTCAATGAATCACTAACACCGGGAGTTTTTAGAGATGGGGCAGCCGTGGCGCTTCCAGTCGGTGATGCTCCGGCGTTCTTTTGCATGGGACAGTTAGATCATTATGTGAACATTTGGCATTGGAAAGCCGATTGGCAAAGCGATGTGGACCGTCGGGAAGCCCGGTCTCAGGAAACAAAAGAGGAGAGAAAAGGCCCACGTCGGTTTGAAGTCATTCCACGCCGACCTTCTTCAGTGGAGGATCTGATTGGTGGGGGGTTCAGTACATTGACCAGTAAGGAACGGCAAGGGCGAATTAAGGGCCAAGCAGAGTGGAAACGGGGACTCTGGCGGGTGGTGATGAAACGGCCTCTGACCGTCGATGGAGATGATCTGGAGAATGAGGCCATGCTGATTCCTGGGCGTCTACAAGCGATTGCCTTTGCCGTCTGGAATGGGGAAAACAAAGAACGCAATGGGCAGAAAGCCGTGGCATCTTGGATGCAATTGCAAATTGATCCGGTGGTAACGGGTTCGAGTGGTTCTTAAGGATAGGGCGCACATATTTTTTACAGAGCGACGTTTTCTAATGCGTCAAATATTAAAGACAGTGAAAATAGCCATTCTGGTGTTGGTCTGCTCCTTGTTTTGGGGCGTGAGTATGGCTTCGACCCCTGCGCCGGCTCAGTCGTCGAATGGGCAAATGACGGAAGAGAAGGCCATCAAGCTTGCTGAGCAGTTTGGCGTTGATGTTGGAGCTGTTGATAAGGAAATTCAAGAAATGCTTGGGCTGACCAAAGCTGAAGGCGTGGTGGTCTTTGCGGTCATCGGGGGGTCCCCTGCCGAGTTATCTGGTATTAAAGTCAAAGCGGTCATCAAAGAAGTGGATATTTATGAAATTCGGACGTTGGTGGATCTGGGAAATGCGTTGGTACAGACCATGTCGACGAAAAATTTTACCGTTGCGACCTATGAACCGGCGGATATTGGCGATCAGGGAGTCACGGGCGGATTGAATTTCCATTTTGTTCGTATTTTGCAAGATTAGCTATCAATCATGATGAGCGGATTTGATCGTCGAACTGTATGGGGGTGGAGCCTACCACTGGTTTTTCTTGGGAGTCTCGTCCTGGC
>JAQBGS010000117.1:0-7504 GCA_032128535.1 Nitrospirota bacterium | reverse complement strand
ACATCATAGTCGGCTTTCGTCAGAATCAAGCGCACTGACTGTCTGATATCACTATCGTCATCAACGATCAGAACTCTTCCTAGACTCATTGCTGTTCCTTTCCGTGTAGTTTTTCCACGTCATCAACACAATTAAATATACGCCCTATCTCATTTTCGCCGTCTTTTGCCTTATGACTTGGTCATCTTAATAAACCAGCCATAACCTTTTCTTTGAGCCCCCATGCGGAACGGTTAAGGTTGGCGGTAGGGAGGATGCTCTTCCGAGGCGAAGTATCCCTCGGACCAACAACGTTGAGCGGAACCCCTCTCAATTGGTCCTCGCATCACGCCGCCGAAGGTACGGTGAAGGGAGAACGCTTAACCTGGATACTTCTGTCTTCTTGAGATCGACTCGGCGAGTGTAAGGGGCTAGCCTTAGAATGGCCAAGTGTAATCAGGGCAGGCAGATGGAGAATATCGAATGTCGCCTAACCGTGACTCTATTCACTACCTTATTGGCTGCAGAAGTGGAGATATCAAAAAAAGGAGAGAAGCATATGCACGGAGAATTCTGAGAATCCCACGTTTTCTCCCTTCGCTGCCAAAGGCTAATTTCCGGAGCTTATCAAGGAAATCAAATAAAATCTATCTTTATCACCCATAAACAAGCAACTTTCTTATTCAACAGTTTTGACCGGTGATTTTGGTCGGTAGGCACCCCCTAAAATGGGGTAGTATTTTTTACTTAGATCAGGGGATGGCCAGCTTGCTTTGAGGGGTGGCCTGTTTTTCCCCCTTACTCGATTGTTCTCAGATTCCTGTGTTTCTTCATGAACAATCTAGGGCTCACCGTTCTTTTAACATGTCTTTCCCGAGATCACACGCAGGGATTTTGAGGGGAAGGGGTTGGATGTTCAGCCTTCAACACTTTTTCCTGCTTTTCCAGAATGGCTAATTCGTTTTTCATGTGGGTTTTGAAGAGATGAGAGCTTCCCGTGAGCTGAAGAAAATCCTTCCGATTAAAAGAAATGGCATTGACCGGGGTGAGGCAACGGACCGTCGCGGTTCGCGCGACATCTTGTAACAAGGCCAATTCCCCGAATGAGTCCCCTGCCGATCGCGTGGATAATAGCTCCTCTGGCTTTCCCTGAGATTGGCGGACGATTTCGACTTCTCCGGATTCAAGGATATAGAAGAGGTCACCGATTTCTCCCTGCTGAATGATGGTGTCACCTTGTTGAAAATGGGCATGGTTCACCTGCTCTGTGCGCTCCACCGCCATTTTCGTAATATCCCGTGGAAACAGAATTTCAAATATCCAATCAATGGCCACCCGGGCTTGGGAGCGGAAGCTGGGCAATTTCATCAGATACACGCTGCGCCAAAGGGCCCAAGCAAATAATCCATACAATCTCACCCCGAAGACTTTGGCGATTCCGCAATGTCGGCCGATCAGGGCCATCTGTCCATAACCACCGAACCGGAACGGTTTCAAGGGGCTCCTGGCAAGTTCCGCCAGAATGTTGCGAGCACATTGGCGGCCTTGGCGCATGGCATATTGGGCGGTTGGGGGGCAGTACCCGCTCCGGCTGATATCCGGGACAAGCGCGGCGTCGCCAAGCGCCCAGAGATTGGTTGCTCCGGTGATTCGCAGGGTGGCATCGACCAGAATTCTTCCGCCTTCTTGAGGGAGCGGAAGTGCGGTGACGACAGGGTGCGGGGCGTTGCCCACGGTACAAATGACGGTTCCCGTTGAGAGTGAATGGCCCTTCGACAACACCACTTTGGTAGACGTGATCTCCTTGACGGTGGTCCCAAGTCGAATTTCCACACCCCTTTCTTGCAACTTCTGTGAAGCGAATGCCCCTAAGTCGGCTTCTAATTCCTGCAAGATAGACTCGCGGGAATGGATCAGGATCATTCGAGCCCCCGTTTCCTGTGCCCGGGGATAAAATGGCAGGACCGCTTTGACCATATCTTTGAGGGCGGCGATTGTTTCGACGCCGCTAAACCCGCCACCAATGGTGACGAAAGTCAGAAGGCTTTTTCGTCGCTCAGCGTCAGATTCACTGTCGGCTTCTTCTAGTCGGCTGAGTACGTGATTTCGCAGATGAAAGGCGTCGCCCAGGGTTTTCAGGGGAAGGGCATGTTCAGCCATGCCCGGCACAGCGGAAAGATTCATGGCCAACCCCAGACCGATCACCAGATGGTCGTAAGCCAATTCGCGTGGTTGCCTGGAATCGAGACCGGCGAGCTGAACCTTTTGTGACGCTAGATCGATCCCCGTAATCGTGGCCTGGTGAAAGGTGGCAGTCGGACATAAATGACGGATGGGGCTAAGAATATGGCTTGGTTCTATGGCGCATGAGACCACTTCCGGAAGCATGGGTTGAAAAACAAAATAGTTTTCTTGGTTGACCAGATGGATGTGAACAGAAGGGGTCTTTTTTATCAGTCGGCCCAACTCCCTGGCCAGGCTGATGCCCGCAAATCCTGCTCCAAGAATGACGATATGTTTCGTTTCAGTGGTGGCCATCGTGAACCTGCCGGAAGTTTTTTCAGCAAAACGGAGTTCTGAAAATCTGGTATTGGGTATTCCTCAATGTTGGAATAAACCACCCGCTCCTCGTTGCGATTGATAATGCCCCTTGGCCTTTTTGTCACTCACCAAGGCGGGACTGGTTGGGATTGGCGATGGAGGGGGCTGTACGGTAAGGCCTGTGTGCCCTCCCGGGTACGCACTTAATGGGTGGAGCGGGAAGCAGGATTGATAGGGAGATTAATACGGAAGCTGGTGCCCTTTCCCACTTCGCTTTCCACGGAGATGGTTCCATGATGGGCGTCGATAACATCCTTGACGATCTTTGTTCCAAGACCCGTCCCCCCTTTTTTGAGGGTCCCGCTCAAGGCAGGGAAGGCAAACAATCGGTCGCGTATTTCGGCTGGAATTCCGCGCCCGGAGTCCTGGACATCTATGGTCAGGATTTTCTTGTGTTCATTCATGTTTCCTCGAATGAGTATGTTCCCATCTGGCGGCACTTCCGAAATGGCATTTTTCACTAAATTATAAAAGGCATTAAATAATCGTGATTCATCGGCTTGAATCTCGGGTAAATCCTGGATTCCTTCATGCCGAAGTTTTATGCCGTTCTCATTGGCCATCGGTCGTAGGGTATCGTAGACCGACGCGATCACATGTTGGATAAAACATGCGGAGAACTGCGGCGGAGTGGTCAGGCCCTTCACGCTATCGGTGATTTCCCTGATCCGCTCTTGAATGAGCTTCAGGTGATGGGCGATTAACTCTATCATTGCCTGGCACATTTCATTGCTGGCCCGGACTTTCTTGGGATCTAAGTGTGGAAGCGCTTCAGCCACTTCCTTGAATTCATCCTTTAGAATTGAGGTGCTTCCCCTCACGGGCATCAGCAGGTTGTTGACGTCCTGGCCGATATCTCCCAGAATTCTCGCCAATTCTGCCAATTTCGCTTCTTGAAACAGGTGAGCCTGTTCAATGGAAAGGGCCGTGAATGATGCGATAATGGTGAGAATGTCCAGATCATTCTGGTCTAGACGACCGTCCCGTTTGTTCATGACTTCCAGGACCCCGATCGGATGGCCTTCCCAATGTTTGAGGGGAAGGGCAATCATGTCCTGGGTGGTGAATCCGGTTGTCTGGTCGATTTTCCCAAAATGCCGACTGTCCTGTTTGACATCCCCGATGACTAACGGCTCTCCTGTGGAAAAGACGGTTCCGGCGATCCCCTGATTCCAGGGAAAGCTTGTGCCGGGTTTCGGGGCTTGCTCTCCCACCGAATGGTAAAAAACCAATTCTTTGGTTTCAGGATTGGCCATGAGCACACTTCCCTCCTGACAATCGACTACGTCGAGGGCGGTTTTCAAGGCTTGTTCGACGAGTTCTTCCACTTTCAAATGCTGAAAGAGTGCTTCGCTGATCCGCCGTGCGGCCTCCAGTTCCCGGCTTCGGCGGTCCTGTTGGTTAGATGGATTCATGCGTATTTAGGAAGAGAAGGGTAATGCCACACGTTTTTGGGGCAACGAATTAATTTATTTGATAGAAATATTAGCAAATTTCAAGGGAAAAACCCACTCAATCTTGAGCGGGTTTTGGGAATGGCTCTGCCTAAGGAGCCCATTGGTCTTAAAACATCCCAAGGGCCTTGGCGGATGGTTGAATGGAATCAAGCCATATTCCGGTGTCAGAGAATTCGTTGCCTGCTCCGTGGGGTGCTTGTCCACATCTTCAGGCTTCGGCCAGCCTGCCCTAAGCGGCTATTCCAGAGCGCCGCTGGCAAATGTTTTCTACACCTTGGTAGGGTACGGGGTCGTAAAGGGGAAACCTGTGATCCATTCTTTTCTTCGTGCTCCCGCCTTTCAGCTTGCCGGCATGACGCTCCTGGTTTTTCTTGGTGTCATGGGGCTTCGGTGGGAAGGATACCTGGAAAGCACTGAACTGGATGCCTACGATTGGTCGTTGCGTCTTCGCCCCCACCACACCGGTACGACCCCTCCCATTACGGTGGTAGCCATTACCGATCAGGATATTCGTAAATTAGGGCATTGGCCAATCACCGATAAAGTACTTGCCAAATCCCTTGAGCGCATCGTGCAGCATCGTCCTCGAGCCATCGGGGTGGACATCTATCGAGATCTGGAAGTACCGCCCGGCCGGCCGGAGTTGAATCGAGTCCTTGCTGCGCATCCGGAAATTCTGATGGTCATGAAATTCGGACAGCTTGCAAAAGGGGGGATTCCTGCTCCGGCGATTGTGCAGGGAACGGATCGAATTGGATTTACCGATGTCGTGGTGGATGCTGACGGGATCGTTCGCCGGGGACTCTTATTTCTGGATGATGGTACGAACTTCCATCAGTCGTTTGCGTTACGGCTGGCCGTAAAATATTTAGCACAGGAAGGCATTGTGCCGGAACCATCCCCGCAAAATCCGGACTGGGTGCAGCTGGGGCCAACGGTCTTCCGCCCCTTCGAATCGCACGATGGGAGTTATATTGAAGCCGATGCACAGGGATATCAATTTCTGTTAGATCTCAAACGAGGAGAAAATGTCTTTCCCACCATTTCATTAATGGCCGTGTTGGCAGAGGACTTCAAGCCGGAATTGCTTCAGGACCGCATCGTGCTTATGGGGGTCGTCTCCCAGGGCGTCAAAGATTATTTTTATACCTCACAATGTGGAGCCGTGATGGTGTGTCCGCCTCTCGCCGGAATCGAACTGCATGGGTATATGGTGTACCAACTCCTTAGGGCGGCGAAGAATGGCCAGGCGACCATCGCCACGTATTCCGATGCAAAGGAAACGCTCTGGATTGGGTTATGGGTATTGGGAGGAGGACTCGTGGGCCTATGGGTTCGAGGAGCTTGGCGTTTTTCCCTGGTCGTGTTGATGGGAATTCTTGGCCTGAGTGGGGTGGTGATCGGGGCGCTCATCAATGGGGTATGGCTCCCCTTTGTGGTGCCCGCTCTGGGGTGGGTGATCAATAGCACGGTGGTGACCGCTTGGATCTCAAACCGGGAAAAACAGGATCGGGCGCTTCTCATGTCGCTTTTTTCGCGGCATGTCTCTCCCGAAGTCGCACAAGCCGTGTGGGCACTACGAGACCAATTTATGCAAAACGGACGGCTGCGCCCACGAAAACTCGTAGCGACAACCCTCTTTACCGATCTTGAAGGATTCACGACGGTCGCCGAAAACATGGAGCCCGAAAGGGTGCTGGACTGGCTCAATACCTATATGGAAACAATGGTACGAATCATCAACGAATACGGTGGGATCGTTGATGATTATCATGGAGACATGATCAAAGCTGATTTCGGGGTATTCCGGATAGGGCAAACGGAAGACGACAAACGGCAGGATGTCAAAAATGCGGTGAGGTGCGCCATAGCTCTGGAACAGGAAATGCGACGTCTCAATGCCACCTGGCAACAACAAGGGTTGCCGACCGTGCGAATGCGGATAGGCATTCACACCGGACCCGTCGTGGCGGGAAGCCTGGGCAGTGCCCAACGGCTCAAGTTTACGACAATCGGAGATACGGTGAATATTGCCTCTCGGTTAGAAAGTTTCCAAAAAGATTTGCCGGAGAGCTGGGCTCATGAGGATGTGTGTCGCATCTTGATGGGGGAAGCCACGAAGGAGTCTCTCGGGGATCATCCCTGGGATATCAAAGAGGTTGGGGTGCTGACGCTCAAAGGGAAGGCCATTGGGGTGCGCGTATACAAATTGTGTTCACGGAGAGAAAAATCATGATCTGGCTTTCGCGCCAAACGAGTTCTTCTCCTTGTTCAGGACGAAAGCTCATGGAACAGTGGGCACATCGAATCACGGAGAAACCCGCATTTTCCCCCTCCCGCCTGACGTGAGAAAAGATTGACTCACCCGGCATATCTGTCAATAATGTGTACATGATATGAGGCGTCTGTATCTGGCATTTTCGGGGCCTCAAAAGGCTTTTGAACGACGGGTCCATAAAGGAAATTATGCCGAGTCGATTGCGAAAAACTAAAGTCGAGTATCCTGGGATCACCCTCCCGGAAACCTTTCTGCTCCAGATCAATCAGGAGCAGGAATTACTCCCGTTGTTGCAACTGATCGAAAAAGAAGCCGGCCGGCAATTAAAGGCGGAGGGGATTAGTATTTTTCTGCTGGACCGGGAGGAAGGTGAATTATGGTTTCCCCTTCCGGTGAGTGGGAAGGTGCTTCGCCTGGATGCCCGGCTAGGCGTCGTGGGCGCGTGTGCGTCCACGGGCGAAGTGATCAATGTCAAGGACGCCCAAGCGGATTCACGGTTTTTCCCCAGCATCGATGTACAAATCAAGCGACAAACACTGACTCTGTTAGCGGTACCGCTTCGGGACAGGACCGGAGAAGTCTTTGGGGTGTTTGAAGCGGTGAATAAAAAGGGCAAGGAGTTTACCGCGCAGGATGAAGTCGTGGCCCAAGCGTTGGTCGATGGCATCTCATCCCCCCTACAGAAACTTCATTTCGTGGAACAATTGCGGCACGAGCGCGAACGGTTGAAACAGGAAAACGCCCATCTGCGGGGAGAAGTCGAAGAACGATTTTCCACGAAAAACCTGATCGGCAACAGCCTCCCCATGCAGCGGCTGGTACGCGTCATCGATCAAATACATGATAGTTCCGCAGATGTCCTCATCACCGGCGAAAACGGGACGGGCAAAGAATTGGTCGCTAAAGCGATCCACTATTCCAGTCCACGGGCGCGGTATCCCTTTGTCGCGATCAACTGTGCGGCCTTGCCGGAAAACCTCATTGAAAGTGAACTCTTTGGAATTGGTCGAGGCACGGCCACGGGGGTCGAGGCCAGAATGGGGAAATTTGAACAAGCCCATAAAGGCACGCTGTTTCTGGATGAGATCGGAGATTTGGGGCTCAAAGCCCAAGCCAAGGTCTTACGAGTGTTGCAAGAACGCGTCGTCGAGCCCGTAGGAGAACGGAAGGCGATTCCCATCGACATCCG
>JAQBGS010000116.1:0-6103 GCA_032128535.1 Nitrospirota bacterium | reverse complement strand
TCACATGCAGCGCGCCGAGCGTCGGCTCCAGACTGGCCAGACGACAAGCGACGACGCATTCATTCGTGAGCATCGAGTAGGCGAATGAGAGTACGCTGTTGATCGGGTCCGGCGGCGGATTCAAACGTTAGGAGCGGAGTTCTACCAGGAAACGCAACGTGCGTTTCAACACAAGCGGGATCGGTTTTGCCAGGTTCTGCAGGACGTTGGGTTATCTCCAACGATCCCTCAAGGAGCTTATTATGTCTTAGCCGATGTCAGTGGCTTGCCGGGGACAACCGGCAAAGAGCGTGGGATGTTTCTCTTAGAAAAAACCGGAGTGGCTGGTGTGCCAGGGGAGGCGTTTTTTCAAGGAGACGACGGTACCTCGTACATTCGCTTTTGTTACGCCAAAACGGACGCTGATTTAGATGTGGCTTGTGAACGGCTGCAACGTTTGAGGTGAGGGAAGAGGGAACCGAAAGGCGGCCCGATGAAAAAACCATAAGAATGAGAGATTTTTAGATATTGATTGAAAAAAGATCCGAGCTTTTGCCGAAGTGTTGGAGGGCTTTCTGGGTAATTTGACGGCCACGGGCTGTCCGATCCAGATACCCAGCTTGTAGAAGATAAGGTTCATGCACATCCTCTAATGTCGACTTTTCTTCTTGGATTGCGGCGGCGAGGGCTTCAATTCCCACAGGTCCGCCTTTAAACTTTTCAATAAGGGTGAGCAAAATTTTTCGATCCATCTCGTCTAGTCCAGCCTGATCAACTTGCAACCATTGTAAGGCCTCTTGCGCGACTTGTTGGGTGATATGACCCTGCGCTTTGACTTCGGCAAAATCCCGAACGCGTTTGATAAGACGATTGGCAATTCGCGGGGTGCCACGGGCTCGTCTCGCAATTTCCCCAGCCGCATCTTCATCGATCTGGACATTCAATAAATTGGCTGACCGGGAAATAATCACTTGAAGTTCTTCGGGCTGGTAAAAATCTAGACGATAGACCAACCCAAACCGTTCCCGAAGAGGAGAAGTCAGCGCGCCGGCTCGCGTCGTGGCCCCAATCAGTGTGAATGGGGGGAGGTCTAACTTCATCGTACGGAGAGATGGCCCTTGTCCAATCACCAGATCAATTTGATAATCCTCCATGGCTGGATAGAGGGCTTCTTCGGCGGCAGGCGGCAGGCGATGAATTTCATCGATGAATAAAACATCTCGCGGTTGAAGATTCGACAAAATGGCGGCCAAGTCTCCGGCATGGGTCAGAACCAACCCCGAAGTTGAACGGATCGTGCCTCCCATTTCTTTGGCGATAATATGGGCGATA
The DNA here is from genome assembly GCA_032128535.1 of Nitrospirota bacterium. Classification (GTDB taxonomy): domain Bacteria; phylum Nitrospirota; class Nitrospiria; order Nitrospirales; family UBA8639; genus Nitrospira_E. The sequence goes on along the minus strand of JAQBGS010000116.1, from coordinate 4,792 downwards.
GTCGTTTTTCCCAATCCTGGTGGGCCATAAAAAATGGCATGGTCCAGCGCTTCTCCTCGTCCAAGTGCCGCATCAATACACACACGAAGCGATTCCTTCATGCGTTCCTGGCCGATGTACTCCCCTAATCGCTGGGGCCGTAGCGTGCCTTCCAGGCTTTGTTCTTCTTCAATAATATGAGTGGAGAGAATTCGGTCTTCCATTTAGGCCCGGTCTTCCCTTGATGAGGAGACGATTCTGGTTTTCAGCATAATGGGCAAGAACAGCAGGCGGGCACTCCCCTAGCGACGAAAAGAACGGCTAGAGAGAAATTTTGCGTGACAAGATGCGATCAAGAAATCTGTCGTATCGCTTAGAACCCAGAAAACAAATCTTGACAGCCCAGGCAAAATTCGACGTTGATTTGCTTATCAAGATAATTCACCAGGAATCCCTTTTGTTCGTATAACAACTTCGCGCCCATGAGGGTTTCATTTGGAAAATCTTCGGGGCCGAGTAGATCGCGGACTTCTTTCAAGGCCGAGGCTCCCAAGACGTGTCGAAAGATTCCACGAACTTTATGAGTAAACCGGTTATTAATAAAAATCAAATCCACTTTTCCGTCTGTAATACGGACTCCAGCCATGGCGCCGGTGGGGTTTTCCTTGTCCCATAACAAAATAAACGTACCTTCTTGTTCGGCACGGACGCCGGATAGCTTTTGTTCCACCAAGGATTCAACGGCGGTTGCTTCGGGATCCCCCAACTTAACACGAAAGAGGGAAATGTCTTTGGCTTCGACATCCTGGGCACTCTCGACGCTATTGCGTGTGAGTTCATACTTGGCAGCCCAAATTGGGGTTATGAAAAGCATGAGAGGGAGTACCAGCATAAGACATGGCCAGATAACTATACGATTCACATTCTTCATGAAATTCCTCTTAATAAGGGAGATAATAGGGGGAATGGAAATACGATAATTGTAAGAAAGATCCTGTCGGCAATCCGTGTGTCACAACCTAAAAGATTGTATCCGACCCCTCATTCAAGGGTCAATTCTCAGTGGGATTGAAGTGCCTTGGCCCTCTTATTCCTTATGATATACTCCCGTCCCATGCAAAACGCGATCGTGATTAAAGGCGCCCGCCAACACAATCTCAAAAATCTCGACCTGGTCATTCCCCGAGATCAACTCGTAGTCATTACGGGTTTAAGCGGATCCGGCAAATCCTCCCTTGCATTCGACACCATCTATGCCGAAGGGCAGCGGCGATATGTGGAATCGTTGTCGGCCTATGCCCGACAATTTCTTGAGCAAATGACCAAGCCGGATGTGGATTCTATCGATGGCCTTTCTCCTGCCATTTCCATTGAACAAAAAACCACGAGTCACAACCCGCGCTCGACGGTGGGGACGGTCACGGAGATCTATGATTACTTTCGCTTGTTATTTGCCAGGATCGGGGAACCTTTTTGTTATCAATGCGGGAATTCCATTGCGGCGCAAACCGTCCAGCAAATGGTGGATGCTATCTTGGGCCTTCCGGTGGGCAGCAAGATACAAATTTTAGCGCCCATTGTGCGGGGGCGAAAAGGTGAATACCGCAAAGAGCTCCTGGCGGCTCGAAAAGCCGGATTTGTTCGAGCGCGCATTGATGGAGGGATCCGCGATCTTGGCGAGACGATTACCTTACACAAACAGCGGAAACATACCATTGAAATTGTGATTGATCGGGTCATCGTGAAGGCCGATACCAGTGTTGCACGTCGCCTGGCGGATTCAGTGGAAACCGCCCTCAAGATGACCAAGGGACTCGTGGGAGTTCTCACCGAAGATGAACAGGTACGGATGTATAGTGAGCAGTTGGCCTGTATTCAATGTGAAGTCAGTTATTCAGAAATTGCACCTCGCGTGTTTTCCTTTAACAGTCCTCATGGGGCCTGCCCTGAATGTGATGGGATTGGTTTTAAGGCTTCTGGTTGTTCAGAACATGAAGAATGGACATTTGAGGCGCCGTGTGAGGTTTGTGGAGGTGGTCGTCTGAAACAGGAAAGTCTGGCCATCAAAATAGGTGGGCAATCCATTGCTGAAGTCACCCATTTGTCCGTGCGACAAACATTAGAATTTCTGGATGGCTTGAATCTCACAGACCGTGAACGATTGATCGGGCAACGAGTCATTAAGGAAATTCGTGAACGGTTGGAATTTCTTCTCAATGTGGGATTGGCCTATCTCACCCTTGATCGCCCATCGGCGACCTTATCGGGTGGCGAAGGTCAACGAATTCGATTGGCCACACAAATCGGATCGGGATTGGTCGGGGTCTTATATATTTTGGATGAACCCAGTATCGGGTTGCATCAACGAGATCATCGTCGATTATTGCAAACATTGCTCCGATTACGAGATATGGGGAATACGGTAGTGGTCGTGGAGCATGATGCGGAGACCATGCGTGCCGCCGATTATGTGTTGGACTTGGGCCCAGGGGCGGGGGTTGAAGGTGGGAAAGTGGTGGCACAGGGTACGCCCTCGGTGGTTATGGCGGATGCCACTTCGCTCACCGGGCAATATTTGAATGGAGCCCGACGTGTGGCGTTGCCACTTCGCCAACGAAAGCCCAAAGGGTTTCTGTCAGTAGTTAATGCAGAGAAGCATAATCTCCAAAATGTCAGCGTGAATATTCCGCTGGGGCTGTTCACATGCGTGACCGGGGTTTCAGGATCGGGGAAAAGTACGTTGGTGATCGATGTGGTGTTCCGGTCGCTGGGGCAAGGCTTTGCGCAGAAAAAACCTGTCTTTGAAGGATGCCAAACAATAAAAGGCCTTGAGCATTTGGACAAACTCATCGATATCGATCAGTCCCCGATCGGACGGACGCCTCGTTCAAACCCAGCGACCTATACAGGGCTCTTCAGTTTTATCCGCGATGTGTTTGCGCAATTACCGGAGTCTCGTGTGCGAGGGTACAAACCGGGCCGATATAGCTTTAATGTGAAAGGTGGCCGATGCGAAGCGTGTCAAGGTGACGGATTGATCAAAATTGAAATGCATTTTCTCCCGGATATTTATGTGACCTGTGAAGTCTGTTCTGGTCAGCGGTATAACCGGGAAACCTTAGATGTGATGTATAAAGGGCGAACCATTGCCGATGTGTTGAATATGACGGTGGCCGAAGCGCTGGAGTTTTTCGTGAATATCCCACCCATCCGTGTCCGGCTACAAACCTTGTCCGAAGTCGGGCTTCATTATATAAAGCTGGGTCAATCGGCCACGACCTTGTCAGGCGGGGAAGCGCAGCGAGTGAAACTCTCGAAGGAACTGTCAAAGCGGCCGACCGGTCGGACCCTCTATATTTTGGATGAACCCACGACGGGATTGCATTTTGTGGATATTCAACGGCTGCTGGATGTGCTTGATCGATTGGTGGAAACCGGGAACACCGTGTTGGTCATTGAACATAATCTTGATGTGATTCGGAATGCCGATTGGATTATCGACTTGGGGCCTGAGGGCGGAGATCAAGGCGGTTGTGTAGTCGCCGAGGGAACACCACAAGCTGTGATGGAGGTTCCGGCTTCACGGACGGGACAGGCTTTGTTAGAGGACAAGAAGGTGATGAAAAAAAGCTAAGATTTCTTCTTGTAAATATTCAGCCCGATTTTTTCTTCTCGATCTGGGATCGAAATATTTCCCTCGGTGGAAGCAATGATGATGGTTTTCCCTGAGGACGAGGGACCGAATTCTTTTGAGAGGTCAATCTTAATTGTCAACATGGTGCCATCGACGGTCAATTCCACATTTTTCATGTGTGTCCTCTCTCGATGATAATCAAAAAATAAATGGATGAATGCTCTCTTGGGAGCCGCAGCGTTCTAGTCTGAAAATCCGGCCAACGTCATGAGTGCGCCTACCCCACACGCAAAAGGGATCACGGAAGTATAGAGGACCCACTCGCCTTGAGACCACACTTTGCCTGAAGCGAATTGGGGGGCTTGGCTTTTAAAAATAAATTCATACACAAAAATCAATGTCCCAAAGGTCAGGACCAACACTCGGCTGGTTCGAGGCCACGTGTAGAGACCAACCAACAAGTAACTCGTCAGATGAAATCCACTAAAGGCGCAGAGTAGTGGAGAGAGCACGTAATAGAGGAAAAGGGTCGACAGTTTATTGGATCCCATGGATCGTGAGAGAGAAAACTCAGGATGATTCATTTGGTAATTTCAGTTGGAACCGATGACACCGAGTTTCCTGAAGCTGTCGCCAGCTGTTCGGCGTCACAGGTGAGGCAGACACGAGGGCGTCGCTTGAGATAGGAGATTTTCCCGCTGGCCAAACAACTATAATGGACGAAGCTTTCGCAGATACTGCAGCGGGACCACCCCCCCCGCAGCATGGTGTGATTGCGATATAAGCCGTCGCCGCATACCCCACAATGTTCGGGTTCGATGCCGAGGAGCAACGGCTCCCATCCCCCTGCTCGATTTCGAATACTCATAGGGGGACAGTATACTGAGACTCTAAGGATGAAAACAATTAGGTTTGAGGATGGGGGTTGGTCTTTCGGCTTCAGTGGAGAATGTATTGTTAAGCGGTTTGACCGTGAAAAATTCTTTTGATACGGTCTCCCACAATTTTCAAGCCTTTTTTGACGTCTTTTCACTCTCCTGTGGATATTCACCAGTATTTAGACCAGCAGCGTCAACGAGTTGACCAATTTCTGGAGCAAAGTCTTCCAGACAGCTTGCGTAACCCCGAGAAGCTCTACGACTCTATGCGGTACAGCTTGCTGGCTGGGGGCAAGCGCGT
>JAQBGS010000115.1:0-6042 GCA_032128535.1 Nitrospirota bacterium | reverse complement strand
GAGAATCACCAACGAAGGGGGGATCGAACCTCTGCTTCGGGGTCTGGCCGGAAACCGGGCTCAAGAAGTAGATGTTCATATCGTGGACGATGTGAGAAATTTTCTCTTTGGCCATCCGGGAGCCGGAGGATTCGATCTGGCCTCATTGAATCTTCAACGGGGCCGAGATCATGGACTTCCCAGCTACAACGATGTGCGCCTGGCCTTCGGCCTTTCACCGGCCGTGACGTTTGCCGACATCACCAAGAACCACAATCTGCAGGCACGTTTACAGTCGGTCTATGGAACAGTCGAGTATGTGGATATGTGGATCGGCGGGCTGGCTGAGGATCATCACCGAGGAGCGCTGGTCGGGGAATTATTTTATACCGTCCTTGTGAACCAATTTGAACGTTTGAGGGACGGAGATCGGTTCTTTTACCTCAACGCCTTTCCTAATTATCAAATACGCATCTTGGAAGCCACCACACTGGCGGATGTGATCCGACGTAACACCACCATCAGCCGAGAAATCCAAGACAACGTCTTTCTCGTCCCCCACAAACATCACGACCACAGCCACCACCACGGAAAACGCTAGGGCCCACTTCTCGTTCTTCACTCACATTTGGCAATCTCCCAGGTTCTGTCGCAAATACTGAACCGAGACGAAAAGTATTCGATGGATGGCCTGCACTACGCGGCGAGGGCATAGAACATTTCGGCGAAAGTTCTCTTGTCTCCCGATCGAGTTTTCATCTGCCCTTTCTTGATCATCGCCATGACTGCAATGCCGGCTAATGTCCGTGAAGCAGCGTGAAAGTTTTTGAAGCCTAACATCGGGCGCGTGTTCCTCTTGATGCGTCGATGGTCTGGCTCAATGATGTTGTTGAGGTATTGGCATTGGCGGATCTTGATACGTTTCTTCATCTCTCGGTTCACTTGTTTTAACCCTGATGTATTCGCCCCACTCTGATCAATATTGACCAGACTGGGTGTGCCATGTTGCTCAATCGCGTTCTTCAAAAAACGTAAGGCCGCGTTGGTATCTCGCGTGGCGGTTAAGAGAAAGTCGATGGTCTGGCCTTGCTTATCGACCGCTCGATAATAATATTTCCATTGGCCTTTGACCTTAATGTAGGTTTCATCCTTTCTCCACCGTTTGCCCACGCGGTTCTTCTTCTGTCGAAAGGCCGCCTCCAGTTGCAGGGAATAATGCAGCACCCAACGATGAATGGTGGAGTGATCCACGGAGAAACCCCGTTCGGCCATCATTTCTTCAATGTCTCGATGACTGAGGGCGTAGGCCAGATACCAACGAACGCTTTGCAGAATCATGTCTCGCTGAAAATGCCGGCCCTTGAAGGATATCGTTGGCATGTCAGATCTCCCTTAAAAAGGGGGCATGCTACCACATCAAGCTATTTGCGACAGAACCTTATCTTTTCCGATCATTTGGGCATGACCAAAGATCCGACCTTTGTCGATAATATTTTTTATTGGAAAGCCCGCGATCGAGATCGTCGATATGAGCGGCATCTCCCCCCATGTAGGCTTGATCAGGTCTTCGTTTTATCGAGTTTGTGAGGATTTCGATTGGGACAGGACCGATCACTGCACCTGGTGGGAATCGTTTTGGTGCCCTCTACCCGTAAGGCCCCGCAACGTTGGCCATTTCGCAGGAGGGTACATTTTTTTCCCGTTGGCCGAGCATCGAGCCAAAACGTACATCCTTTGGTCGTACATTTATAAACTGGCCCAAACCGGCCGCGTGCAGGATCTAATACACCTTTTCGACATTGAGTGCACCTCACCCCCGTTGACGTCAATTCGCTTAATGTACAGCCTTCTTTTTTTGTTGGCATATCGTACTCTTCTCCAATTACTGGCAAGGTTGCCGGTCCCCCTTGCCATTCACCACGGTCCCTCATAGCCGCGAAAAGCGAGCGTAACTGTGTCCTGACCAGATTCTCTAATGGTTTTCCTTACAAGGAATGCTCGGAGCCCAACCAGCTATTACACAGCGCTGGGCGATTAGGGGAACAAAATTCGATGTATCTGCGGCAATGCTCTGCATAAATGATTCAGCTAATTCTTGATCGGTGAAGCATTCATACACGTCGTCTAAAAACCCGCCTCGGAGTAATGGATGATAGAGAAACTCATGGCCTGGGCCGGTCTCGACTTCCAATGGATATTCGGCCACATTGATACGTTCTAAGCCACCAGATTTCAGCCACGTCCGCGCGTCTTCTGCTGATGGCCTTTCCGCAATATATTCCGCCAACCGTTCACGCTCGGCGGTGAATCCTCTTGTCAGCATTTCCTGATCAACCCGTTGCCACAACGAATCGAATGTCCCAAGCGACGGGAAGGTGAGGACGAGTTGGCCGCCCGGCTTGAGAAATTTTACCAGTTGATGCAATGCCGTCTCCCGGTCAGGCCGAAAAAACATGAACGATAAATTGCCAGTGATGCGATCGAACCGACCTAAATTCTCCGATAACTGTTTGACGTCCTCCCGACGGAACTCCAACCATGGAAAGTAGGGGCCTTGCACTGCGCTGGCCCTCATTAACTGGGCTTCACTGACATCAATGGCAAGCACCTGTCCTGCCGAACCAACCTGATGCGCGAGGTAAAAGGCGGGAATACCATCTCCACAGTTCACATCTAAGACACTTAATCCGGCCTGAAGATCAAGATGTGTGAGGAGGCTTTCCGCAAAAGGCCTGGACCACGGATCTTTTTTCGGCAATTCGCAGAGCCATGGTGGTGGCGATTTCGGATAGGATGACGAGGAAGAAGTTGGCATCATCATTCAGATTTCCTGGCAGGTTGGATCACTCTATCATTCTTAAAACATTTGGCTCTTTCAACGTTGGCATGGGTAAAACGTAGGGTTGAGCGTTCTGGTGTTCCTCTCCTTTTGTAAGAAAAGGTCGCACCCTGCGGGATGCACCAAGCAATAGCAAGGGGAGGTAGCCTCTTCACAACCTTTCATACTTGATCCACGCTTGTTCTCCCGATGACACAAGGACTCTACCTCACCTGACCTCTCCTTACAAAGGAGAGGAATTCTAATCAGTTTCATTTCGAAAAGGGATCAGGAGATGGGGTGCACCCCACGGAAACGTCTCTTGAACCGAACATTGAAGACGAATATCTCAGAAATGAACTCTTGGGGGATTGGGAAAGACCGAACAGTCCAATGATGAGCCGGAAATTAAGAGGGCATGGCTTTAGGAGGCCCAACCGGTGAGCACCAGTTTGCCAATCATATGGCCTGCCTCAATTTGGGCATGGGCGGTTCGGAGATTTGCGGCATTGATGGGTGCAAGGGTTTCGGTCAATGTGGATTGGATCTTCTGGTCATCAATCCATTCTGAAATTTTCGTGAGAATATGGTGTTGTTCAATCATATCTTCCGTCTCATATATCGAACGCGTAAACATGAATTCCCACACAAAGGTGGCACTCTTTCGCTTGAGTGCGTTGAGGTCTACGGATTCGATGGTATCGACAATGCCGCAAATGCGGCCTTGCGGTTTGATCGCCTCGCACATGGCCTGCCAATGTTGATTGGTCTGCGAGGTATTGAAAATATACTCGACCAAGGGCCGATGTAATTGTTCGAGTTGATCGGGTATCGATTGGGTGTGATCAATCACTTCATCTGCACCCATTTTCCGACACCAGGCTTGAGACTCCGAACGCGAAGCGGTGGCAATCACATGCAACTTGGCAATTTTGGCGAGTTGAATCGCAAGAGATCCCACCCCACCAGCTCCACCAATAATGAGAATAGCTTTCCCCTCTGTTTCCCCGTGCCGTAAAATTTCTAACCGATCAAACAGGGCTTCATAAGCGGTGATGGCGGTAAGCGGCAATGCGGCGGCCTGCGCCATATTCCATGAAGCAGGCTTCTTGGCGACAAGGCGTTCGTCCACCAAGTGGTATTCGCTATTGGCACCTGGACGAATGAGGTTCCCCGAATAATAGACCTCGTCTCCTGCCTGAAATAGACTCACGTCCGATCCCACCGACTCCACGATCCCAGCCACATCCCAACCTAATACACGGGGGCTAGCTTCTTGATGATCAGCAGATTGAGAACGTCGAATTTTGGTATCGACTGGATTAACCGACACCGCTTCCACGCGCACCAACAGGTCCCGCGCCCGTGGAGCGGGTTTGGGAAGTTCGAAGTCCTGTAACGAATCAGGATCAGTAATAGGAAGAGGGCGTGGGCACCCAACCGCTTTCATGATTCGGCGAAATTATTGCGTGGTGGACGGATAGTACTGTTCGTTTCCAACGTCAACCCGATGAAGCAACGCATTCGTGTTATCAAACCATTCAACCCGCACTGATGGAGTGGGGCCATCTAGATGGACGGTCACTTTACCATAATTTTGAGAGGTTTCATGAAAGAACTCAAACCGAGGCTCTAGACTGGAGATCTTATAGTTCATGGGCGCCGCCAACGGGCCAAAGATAAATTCGCGAATGGCCGGATCGTGCGGCATGTGACTGACAGCCCCATGATGCACATCGCCTGCGAGAAAAATTACACCAGGGATCTTGTTCTCCTGAATATTCTTCAAAATCTCATCACGCTCCGCAGGATATTCGCCCCATTTGTCATCTCGCGGGTCGGAGAAAGGTACGGAAGACACTATGAATTTAAAGGTCGCGGACGAAGCCTCCAACTGCCGAAGAAGCCATTGTTTTTGTTCGGGGCCTATCATGGTTTTGGTGTCTGGATCCCGGTACTGCCGACAATCCAACAAAAACACTTCCACTCCTTTACCCCATTTAAATGAGCGGTACATACGGTAAGGGTCTTGTGTGGAAGGACGAATCGGCCAATAATCAAAAAACGCTTGCCGCCCAATGGGCAGTCGACGATGAGTCATGGTGAAATCACTATCGACTTCATGATCGTCCCACAGCACCAAAAGACTCGTGGAAGCAAATAACCGTTGGGCAAACCCATCCCGATTTTCCACATATTTCGCCCAATAATCAGGCAACGTCATCGCCACATTGTCTTTGTCCGAATAAATCGTATCTCCCAGATAGACAAAAAAATCTGGTTGAGCCGACCGCATGAAGTCCATAATGGAAAATGGACGGAAACTCTGGCGGGTATCTCCCCCAATCACAAACGTCACTGGTACAAGGTCATTGGGAAGTGGGGCCGTCACAAACTCACAAACCGGTCCTGGCTTTTTCCCTGGAATGAGCATCCGGTACAGGTACCGAGTATGCGGCGTCAGATCGACCAGGGGAATGTGAGCCGTAAAATCTCTTTCGCCGCTGGTTGAAATTAAGAGAGTTTCTTGAAGAGCCGTCCATAGGGGATCCGTCGTATAAAGAATTTTCACCTTCTGAGGACCTTCGGTTTTGACCCAGACCACCGCTTCATGGGGAGTCACATCACCAACGGCACACCCCATATCCAACCCGTTGGATCGCAAGACATTCATTTCCTCAACCGAGACGCAACTTCCTAGTGCGAGGATTAACCCCATCCTACTCACCCACCCCAACCAGGTATGAAAGAATCGCTTCATTGATGATCCTAATCTTTAAGAAAAACATTCAAAACGAAATGGTGGCTCTCCCAACTGAACCACGGTTGCGATAGGATTCTGGCTTGGCACAACCCATCCTTTGAGTAAGGAGGGAGGCCTATCATTTGCCGTTTTTCAAATTAGTGTCTTCCACGTTATGGGTTTTCATGGGAGACGATCTTCCCTGGCATTCCCTGATTCCACTATAATGCATTGTATGCGAATGCTTACTGTTATTCATCACCATCAGTGGCCCACCCGCATCCTCTCGTACATGATGGTCGTGTTGAGTGGGCTGGTGGTTGGAACGGCATGGGGCCAACCGGAGGCAAGTCAGGAGACCGCCAGTTGGACTTTCCCTGTCGCGTTGAATGCTTCTCCCTTTTCTTCGATTCAACCCCGTCCAAAACTACCTGTTGAACCGGACGAATTCGATCCCCGTGAGATCAACGCATATTATGACTGGCGCAACGATATGTTTTTC
>JAQBGS010000114.1:0-8488 GCA_032128535.1 Nitrospirota bacterium | reverse complement strand
ATTGCACAAATTTCCATTGCCCAATTTGTCGGATTTATTCTGTGGTTTCTCTTGGTCTTCGGGCTCATTTTTGAAGTACCGTTAGCACTGACGTTAATGGCCAAACTGGGGTGGGTTGATGCTCCGCTTTTGAGGCGATATCGGAAGTGGGCCTTTCTGGGGTCATTTTTATTTGCAGCCATTCTGACCCCGACGCCCGATCCGTTCAATCAATGTATTATGGCGATTCCCATGTATTTCTTTTACGAAGTAGGAATTATCAGCGCCCAAATCTTTGGAAAAAAGAAGCCACAGGAATCGAGTGATAGTACACCGGTGCCGTCTTCCACTCCTTCGGCGGCACGTCCCGTTGTGCAGCCAGCGGGGGCGGTGACTGCTGGAGATGATGATTATGTGAGCGTACTAGACTCCGGTCCCCGATAAGGGTAGAACGAGAAAGCGGGACTATCACGTGATCGGCGTCGCCGCTTTGATGATTAGCAGTAAAATTCTTTCAGGTCAGGAGCCCGATGCCTGTCGGAAAATATTAGAAGATACCTTGACGAAACACCAAATGACTCTTTTATCCTATGAAATTCTGCCTGATCAACGAGAAATAGTTGTTCAACGACTGCAAGCCCTTTGTGAGACGGGGCGTTCGCCGGTCATCCTGACGCTTGGCGGAACAGGGGTGCGGCCAACCGATTGGGTTCCGGAGGCTACCCGGGACGTGATTGAAAAGGAAATTCCAGGGATTGCAGAGGCCATGCGTGCTGAAAGTCTGAAAAAAGTCCGCACCGCGATGCTTTCTCGAGGGATTGCTGGCATAAAAGACCAGACGGTCATTATTAATTTGCCTGGAAGTGCCAAGGGCGTTAAAGAAAATTGTGAGGTGGTCTTCCCCCTGCTAGAGCATCTCGTTCATAAAATGGGCCATGCTGAGCAAAAGGAAGATTCTTGAAATTTCCAGTAATGCACAGACAGATTGGGATCATGAAATTTTATTGGCTTAATTTTTTTGGAGGAATATATGGCAAGCGAACTTAAAATGGTTCAACCATCTCCGTCGTCAAGCGGGGATGTCTGTACCTATATGTGGGCCTGTGCGATTTGTGACGAAACGGAAACCTGTCAGAAGGATCGAGAAGGTCATAGCCGATGGTTAGTGAACAAGCGCATGGAACGGATTGAACATAAAATTCTCGTCATGAGTAACAAGGGTGGAGTCGGAAAGAGCACGATGACGACGAACTTGGCCATTAGCTTGGCTTTGAAGGGGTATGAGGTCGGGATATGTGACATGGACATCCATGGACCCAATATTCCAAAAATGATGGGAGTCGAAGGAGAAAAGCTCAAGATCAGCACGGGTGGAGGCATCATCCCACATCAAGTCTACAATCTGAAAATCGCGTCGATGTCGTTTCTCCTTCAGAATTCTGATGATCCTATTATTTGGCGAGATGCCTATAAATTCGAATTCATCAATCAATTATTGGGCGGAGTGGAATGGCAAGATTTAAATTATTTATTTATTGATTTGCCACCTGGCACGGGCAATGAATCAGTCACCACGATGGACTTAATCGGAGACGTCACGGGGTGCGTGATTGTCTCGACTCCTCAAGAAGTGGCGTTGTTAGATTCTCGCAAGTCGGTGACATTTGTGAGGGATAGTGAATTGCCGATCATCGGTATTATCGAAAACATGAGTGGCATGGATTGCCCGCATTGTCATAAGGAGATTGAAGTCTTTCGAAAAGGTGGAGGAGAAGCTTCAGCCGCAGATATGGGGGTGCCGTTCCTTGGGCGTGTGCCTCTTGATCCAGAAATGGTATTACAATGTGATCGAGGCGAGCCTTATGCCCTGTTTCATTCTGATCTTCCGACCGCAGAGGCCATTCATGCTGTAGCCAATAAAATTGAGGAGTTTTGCAAAAAGAAGGGTTCGTTGGTCAACGTCTCAGCACGTCCTGCGCCATTTAAAAAGCCATAACCGTTTAGCTACGCCATGTATTCACGGACAATTATATTTAGAAGTTTGGTCATTTTATGTCTTTAACCTCGTTAACCACTGCCCAGCAAATTGTTTTAAAGGCAACTAGCGTGCTGGGTTGTGAAAAAGTTGGATTGCTTGATGCGTTGGGACGAGTGTTGGGAGAAGATATTATTGCTCCACGTTCCAATCCTCCTTGGGATAATTCAGCCATGGACGGGTTTGCCGTTCGATGGGCCGACATTAAACAGGAGCATGCGATTGCCAGAATTCCTGAATTGAAGGTTATCGAGGATGTTGCCGCTGGTGCCGTGGCGACAAAGTCTGTGGGACCTGGGGAAGCCATTCGCATCATGACTGGTGCGCCTATGCCGGCTGGAGCCGATACGGTTGTTCGTATTGAATATACCGAACCCTCCGAATCCACCGTTCGAATTATGCTCTCCGAATATGGCCAGGGTGCCAACATTCGGCCAAAGGGGGACGATGTTCAAAAAGGCGATTGTATCATTGCCAAAGGAACTTCACTCCGTTCGGGCGAAATCGGCATGCTGGCGATTTTGGCGAAATCCTTTGTGCTGGTTCATCAGCGGCCACGGGTAGGTATTCTCTCAACTGGTGATGAGTTAGCTGATCTTGATGAATCCTTCGATGAGAACAAAATTGTGAACTCCAATAGCTATGGCATTGCGGCTGGCGTACAAGAGGCTGGTGGTATCCCCATCTTATTGGGCATTGCCAAAGATAACCCGGACTCGCTCAAAGACAAAATACGGCAAGGGTTGACCTGCGATATTCTGGTGTTATCCGGTGGTGTCTCTATGGGAGATTATGATTTCACCAAGCCTGTGTTTGCCGAACTTGGAGCTGATATGAACTTTTGGAAATTGGCCATCCGCCCTGGGCAGCCGGTGGCCTTTGGCAAAATTCAAGGAAAATTGGCATTTGGATTACCAGGGAATCCCGTGTCGTCCATGGTCACCTTTGATCAGTTGGTCCGACCAGCCATGCTGAAACTAGGAGGCCACGTTACCTGGGAACGCCCAGTTGTAAAGGCCGTTTTTCAAGAAAATTTTTCGAAGCAGACGGATCGGCGACATTTTCTTCGAGGGGTTCTCGCGTATGAAAACGGTGGCTTAGTTGTCCGGACCACGGGTAAACAGGGGTCTGGGATTTTAACGTCGATGGTCAAGGCCAATGGATTTATTGATGTGCCGGAAGAAGTGGAAGCGCTTCAACCGGGTGATGTCGTGAATGTGCAGCTATTATCCAGAAATTTTTAAATAATTTCGCAGGCTGATTCTTTCATCCGACTGACATTGATTAGTTCCCCTATTCATAAAAGGAAGTACAGGCTTCAAGATGACTCCACCCATTGTGTGTTTCGTGGGCCGTTCCAACAGTGGCAAAACCACTCTCATCGAACGATTAATCCTAGAATTGACCGGAGAAGGCTATCGTGTGGCTACGATCAAACATGCTGGGCATGGATTTGATCTTGATACCGAAGGCAAAGATAGTTGGCGACATAAGCGGGCAGGGGCCAGCCAAGTGGTTATCCTTTCTAAGAGAAGCCTGGCCATGTTTACCGATGTGGCTGAGGAGCTTCCTGTCGAAGAAATCCGTGATCGGTTCATCAATAAGGACATCGATTTAATTATTGCGGAGGGGTGGAAAAGCCAAGGATACCCAAAAGTCGTTGTGGTGCGAGAGGAAATGCAAGAAGTTGATGTGTCACTTGAGGGCTTAATCGCCGTTGCTTCCATCAAGCCCATAGATGTCGATGTGCCCTGGTTTGATCGAGATGATGTGCAAGGGTTGGCTAAGATCATTACGACGCGGTTCCCACGCCAAGCGGATACGTAATTCTCATGGGTAAAAGTCTGACCCTCATTCTGGCCACACTTCTTGTCCTGGCCTTAGGAGGGGCGGCCGCCATTCCTCTCACGAATCAACCTACCTTCTGCGCCAGTTGTCACACCATTAAGCCGGCTTACGATTCTTGGACTCGTTCCAGTCATAAAGATGTGACGTGTGTGGATTGCCATGTGAGACCTGGGCTTTCTGGGTTTCTTCACGATAAGGTGTACGCGGGCTTAGAAGATGTCGCCATTACCTTCTTTGGGACACCCACTGAACCCCATGATCTTCAATCGCAGGTGTATTCGTCCGTGTGCCTGGGATGTCATCGCGCCATCCTACGGGTCAGTGAGGTGCCAACCCGCGATTTGCCCGCGCCAGTTAAAGATGTGGGGCTCATCATGGACCATCGGGAACATATGGCCGCCTTTGAAAAACGAGGGCAGGGGGAAGGCTGCACGACGTGCCATTCACGCGTGGTGCATGGGGCCCCAATCAAAGGGTACCCCATTATCATTCCACGCGGACATGTTAAATTTGACGATCATCCTCACAACCCCAATCTTCCTCCGGACTCCAAACTCTGGAATACCACGATGGCAGATTGCCTACGCTGTCATGATGGAAAGCAAACACATGAAGGCGAAGTTCTCAGTAATAAATGTGAAACGTGTCACCTGCCAGATAAAATCGGCCGATTTTTGTTCTAAAAGGGTCATCCGTTTCAATGTCTAAACCCATTGTCGAAGTTCGAAATCTGACGAAGCGCTTTGGCGATTTTACGGCCGTCGACAATATTTCCTTTGATATCAACGAAGGTGAAATTTTAGGCCTCTTGGGGCCCAATGGAGCAGGTAAAACCACCACCATTCACATGTTGCTGGGATTGATTACCCCGTCCGCAGGCAACATCAAAATGTTTGGGCTTGATCTCGCGCAGCATCGTGAGACCATCCTTCAACAAGTCAATTTCTCATCGACCTATATTTCTATGCCGTTTTCCTTGACGGTCGAGGAAAATCTGAAAGTCATTGCACGGCTCTATAATTTGCAGAATATTCAGCAGCGCATTGATAATATTATTGAAAAGTTGGAAATGGGTGATATTCAATATAAGCTCACTCGAAAATTGTCGTCAGGCCAAATGTCCCGGCTGACGTTAGCCAAGGCTCTCATGACGGAACCTAAAGTCCTCTTTTTAGACGAACCCACGGCCAGTTTAGACCCGGACATAGTGAATAAAATTAAGGAATTTTTGAAAGAATATCAACGGACCGCTGGATTAAGTATTCTCTATACTTCGCATAACATGCGGGAAATGGAAGAGATGTCCAATCGCATCATCTTTTTGCAACATGGCCATATTGTGGCGGAAGGCACGTCGAACCAAATTGTTCAACGATATGGGCAGCGTGATTTAGAAGAAGTCTTTTTGAAATTAGCACGGGAACCCAAAGCGCAATGAATCTTGGGCGAATTGGGGGATTACTCTCTCGACACATGTATCTCTATAAGCGCAGCTTTGCGCGCATGCTGGAGATTTTTTATTGGCCGTTTCTCGATCTCGTGGTGTGGGGCTTCATTACCATGTATTTGAAGGAGGCGGGAGTGTCCCTTCATGGAGCCGTCGCCTTTTTCTTGGGAGCGTTGATTCTGTGGGACGTTTTGTTCCGGTCTCAACAAGGCGTAGCCGTATCTTTTCTGGAGGAAATGTGGTCTCGAAATCTCATGAACCTCTTTGCCAGTCCATTGACGGTCGGAGAATACTTGGCCTCGACCATGATCATGAGTATCTTAAAGGTCACCGCAGTGGCCAGTCTCATGATGCTCTTTGCCTGGATGCTCTATTCCTATGATATGTTGAAAATTGGATTGTCGCTTCTCCCGTTTATTCTGAACTTGGTGCTATCAGGCTGGATTATTGGCGTTCTCACGACCTCGATCATTATGCGATTCGGGCAACAAGCCGAAGTCTTGGCCTGGGGCATGGTCTTTTTGTTTCAGCCGATCTCCTGTGTGTTCTACCCCCTTGATGTTCTCCCGCCCATTCTCCAATCCATTGCCTGGATGGTTCCTCCTGCCCATATTTTTGAAGGCATGCGCGCTGTACTCGTCGATGGAGTCACTCCCGTTAATCATATCCTTTGGGCAACCGGCTTAAATCTCTTCTTTTTTGTTGTGATTGTGGCGTGGTTTTATCACACCTTCAATATCTGTAAAGATAAAGGCATGCTTGTTCGGGTCGGCGAATAAGCTGTTTTTTACGCTGGAACTTCCTGTCTGTCCTCTTGTCCGACAATCTGAAGTTGGTTGATGGTCATCGTAATGGCTCCAAACTCTTCTTCAACTTTCCCCTGGAGCAATAACGGGCGTTCGTTCGTGAGTAAGGGCCCGTACTGCTGAAAGACGGCTGGAAACAAGGTCGCATCGTAGAGCCCTGTGGTGTCTTCAAGGGTGAGGAAAACCATCGACTCGCCGTGTTTCGTGATGGCGGGTTTTTCGGTAATCAGCCATCCCACCAGGGTGATCTGTTTGCCGATATGTGCAGCCATCTCTATGGCTTGAGTAAGATTCAGATGTACCCAATGTTGGGCATACAACGTTAAGGGATGGCATTGAAGTGGAAATCCAAATAATTGAATTTCATGTTGGATCTTGCGTTCAATGGCATAGTCATTCGGAATTGGGAGCGTAGGAGAAGTGGGTAAGAGAGGAGTAGCGTGTCTCAAGGCTGATTGCTGGGAGGAGAGACCGCAGACAGGATGATTGACGTAGAGACGCCAGAGTAGGCCTGGGCGAGTGACTTCGCCAGCAATGGCGTCGAAGCAGCCTGCAAGAATGAGCAGGCGAGTCTGTGCCGGTTCGGAATTCAGCCGAGTCAGAAAATCGTGAAATGATCGATAGTGGCCATGCCGCTGCCGTTCTTCCAGGAATCGATTCACGAATGCGCGTTCCAGCCCTTTCAGTTGCATGAAGCCAAGACAGAGCGTCATGCTGATTCCACGATAGGCCCATTCACTGCTGTTGATATCTAAGGGACGGATGGTCAATCCCATCCGTCGCGCTTCAGAGAGATAGGCGAAGGTCGAATAAAATCCACCTTGATTGCTGATGACGGCAGCCATAAATTCTGCGGGATAATGCGCGCGGAGATAGGCCGACTTAAATGACACCTGCGCATAACTGGCAGAATGGGGCTTGCAAAAGCTGTAGCCCACAAAACTCATGATCATATCCCAGACGGCTTGAATGGTATGAAGCTCGACACCTCGGGCAAGGGCTCCATCGAAAAATTGCTGCCGATAATCTTGTAGCTGCCGATGTTTATGCTTCTTACTTAAGACTTTCCGCAGTTGATCGCCTTCTTCCGCAGAAAACCCTGCCAGTCCCATCGCCACCTTTGTCACGTCTTCTTGATACACCATAATGCCGTGCGTTTCAGCGAGAACATCTTCGACTAAGGGATGAAGAGGGCGATAGGTCTGTCCGTGAGCGCGGCGAACAAACTGTTGAATAAAGCGATTGGCGGCGGGACGAATCAGCGAGGAGACAATGACCAGATACTCAAAGACATCAGCTTGTGCACGTCGATGAGCAGGCATGCCCGTCCAGAGCTTTTTGAGGAGCAAACGGGTGGCCGGTGATTCAATATAAAAGCAGCCGATGGTGTCCCCGCGCTGAATGAGCGCTTGCGTCTCAAGGTCAGACAGCGGATCCCACGTGGCATAGTCGATAGAGTGCCCGGTGTGTTCCGCAATCGCAGCCAATGCGTCACGGATCACCGCTAAGGAACGATTGCCTAGAAGGTCGATTTTGACGAGTCCTGCCTCTTCGGTTTGATCTTTTTCCCATTGAATAACCGGAACACCCTTGGCCGCCACTTCAACGGGCACATACCGGCGAAGATCATCCGGCACAATCACCATGCCGCCGCAATGGACCGAGAGATGTCGGAGTCGGCCTTGAAGCTGGCGGGCACGAGAAAGAATGTCAGGCCATGGTTTTCGTAAGGCGCCAAGAGACAAAGGCTGGCGTGCCAGAAGCTGACTGACCTGGCGCATTTCTGCCGGAGGCATTCCATAGACTTTCGCGACTTCACGGATCGCAGCGCGCAGGGCCAAGGTATTGTGATTGGCCACCATGTCGGCTTGTCGACTGCCATACCGGGCAAAGACAAAATCGATGATCCGGTCGCGTTCATCCCAAGGAAAATCAATATCAATATCTGGCGGATCATGACGGCCAGGATTGAGAAAGCGTTCGAAAAATAAATTGTGACGGATAGGATCCACATGGGTGATGCCTAAGCAATACGACACGATCGAAGCGGCCGCCGAACCGCGCCCACAGGTACGAGGCGCTTGGCGAACAATCTCATCAACGACAAGAAAGTAATGCGCATAGCCTTTCTCTCGGATGACCGCTAATTCATGTTCGATGCGATCGATGACCGTGGAAGACGGGTCACCATAACGCCACTGTGCCCCGGCATAGGTTTTGTCCCGAAGCCTTGTGACAGCATGAGCATCGGAGAGTTGGCGAAAATTAGGAAAGATGGTCTCTCGAAAGGACCATTTCGTGTAGCAGGCCTGGGCAATTTTCAGAGTATTGCTGATCGCATGAGGCGCGTGCGGGAAATGCGCCTGGAGTGAG
>JAQBGS010000113.1:0-14338 GCA_032128535.1 Nitrospirota bacterium | reverse complement strand
CATAGGGGGCATTGATTTCTTCGGGATACCCACCCCCAAAAATCGTCGAAATGAAAAGGAATAGAAGTAAACCTAGGGTAGGAACACACGGTTCCCACTGCAACAAAATTTTCTAAAACTTTTTGTCGGCCCACCTACATCATTTGGGTTCCCATCACATTATTGTCATAGAAAAACTTTCCTGGATTTTGTAAGGTTGCTTCAATGGCTCCCACACTCGCTGCCAAATGAATGACCATATCGGGCTGCGCGTCCTCATACAAACGCGTCACATCCAGCATACCCACTAAGTTGTATTCCGATTTTCTTGGAACAACAATATTTCGGCAAGGTTGGTTTTGTAATATGTCAACGACCGCAGTCCCTAAAAAACCTTCGCCTCCAGTCACCACGACGCATTTATCTGCTAAAAATGACACCAGCGTATTCCTCATTGATCATTTTTTGGTGCTAGATCACCTCGCCTCATATCTCTCCGTGACCAGGCAGTGTTTTTCTATACTTCTGGCTTGTACTTCTGCTTCACCCATACAATCAACTTACGTGCTAAACAGAAACAGGGGTCTGGGAGTATTGAAAAAAGAGGGGAACTAGAAGGGAACTGCGAACCAAATAGCCACGGATGAGCCAGGCGTGAAAAACCTAGGGAGTCTTGGGGGGACTTATTTGACGATGGGGCAAAGCGTTGAGTTGCAACGGTTCGGCAGCAAGCGCCTTCAGATTTTCTTGGCGGACGGCTTCGTAGAGTTCTTCTCGAAGCACGCGCATCGTGGACGGGCATTCAATGCCGAGCCGAACTTGCCCACCCTTAATTTGCACAAGGACAATTCGGATATCTTCACCGAGACGTATGGCTTCATCTTTTTTTCTGGTCAGTATGAGCATGGTGCCTTCCTTGGCCGAAGGGTTGTCAGCCCTTCCTGAGATTAAGTCATAAGTACGTTCAAACCGATGCCGTTTCGTTCTCAATCAACGACACTTGCTGCGCAGTCTCATCATCCCGCATAAGAGGGAATCGTAAGGGAATAGATTCATGCAAAATCAGTTGTTTTCCTTTCCGCGTTCGCAAATTTACCACAAGCGGCGCACGCAAATTTGCCGTGGCTTGGTCAGGTTCTCCAGCGGGAATGGTCACGACTGCCAAAATGAGAACCGGGTCCGATGGAGTGATCTCCAATTCTGCCAAGCCTTCGTCGGAGACTTCCGCTTGAAAATTTTTATCCAGTAGATGAATATCGATGATCACGAAGGCTAAATCCGGTTCTTTGATCGCTTGGAACCATTGATACTGACAATCCTCTGCCACATCGAGCACTACAAATTCTTGAACAGCTGGAAATCCTACGAGTCCAGAAGGAAACATCAGCAAGGTTTCCTCTGTCACTTCAATCTCACCAAATCGACCAGTCTGAATCGTCATCATGTGCTCACTCCTCACCATTCTGAAGATTAGCTACCACTTTAAGTTATGCCCGGCTTCCAGATAAACAAGGTTCTACCGATGTAGGCTGTTTCAACACATCAGCACAGACTTGCGCCAAATCATCTAGGTCATACGGTTTTTGAATAAACCCCACCACCCCTTGATTCAATAATTCTTGCACAGCATGATTCCGATCATAGCCGGTACACAGCAGGATTTTACTGTCCGGCCGAATACGACGGAGTTCTGCAAAACACTCCGGACCACTCATATCCGGCATCACCATATCCAACAACACCAAATCTACAGGCTGAGTAGATTCTTGAAAAAACACCAAGGCCTCTCGCCCACTCAACCGAATCGTGGTGGTATAGCCTACATACTCAAGAATCGCTTGGGCAGCCTCCGCCACCGCTTCCTCATCATCAATGATCAACACATGCCCTGTCGCCGCAGAAGGTGCCGCCACCGAACCTGATTGTGCCTGAGGCTCATCACACAAGATTGAAGGAAGATACACTCGCATGGTCGTTCCCACGCCCAACGTACTCGTGACCCCAATATAGCCATGATGATTTTTCACAATGCCATACACCATCGCCAGACCCATCCCGGATCCCTGTCCTAACTCCTTAGTCGTGAAAAATGGCTCAAAGATATGCGACTGCACATCTTGAGCCATCCCATCCCCAGTATCAGTCACACGCACCACAACATAATCACCAGCGGCCAATCCAGGAATATGTGAAGCCTGAGCGGCAGACACGGTTTCATTGCTCGTCTGAAACATCAGGTCACCTTTGTCGGACATCGCATCCGAGGCATTCACCGCTAAGTTCATCAGAACTTGATACAACTGATTGGGATCTCCCACGACCCAGGGCTCTTCAGCCAACAAATCTGTTTGCAGGGTAATCGTCTTCTCTACGGTTCGACCCAGCAATCCGGTCACCTCTTGAATCACACCATGAATATCGACGGGAACATGATGGTGTTTGCCTTGCCGAGCAAAACCTAGCAATTGAGACGTGAGCTCCTTCCCGCGATGCACCGCTTTTTCAATCACCTCCCCCGCTTTCCAAGAAGGCTGTGTTTCTTCCCCTCGCGCCTTCAACAGTCCCGCATGAGCGAGAATGGCGGTCAGAATATTGTTCATATCGTGCGCGACACCTGAAGCCAACCGCCCCACCGCCTCCATTTTTTGCACTTGCCGCAACTGTTGCTCCAACATGGTATTTTCGTGTGCCATGTGCTGACGGTCGGTCATATCACGCGCGACAAATAGGGTTTGCCGTCGACCTTGAAAACGCACAACTCGCTCCACCTGTTCAACAGGAAGATTCGTGCCATTCTTCCGACGTAGCATCGCTTCCGTCCAGCTCGGCTTTTCATCTTCTGATTCAATGTTGAGCGCCAAGCATGATGCCTCCAGGAGGTAAGATTGAATCCCAACCAACGCGGTGCCAATAAGATCCTGAGAGGTATATCCTAATTGCTGAGCCCCACTGGCATTAATATGTCGAATCACGCTCTGGTCGTCATAAATCACCAGGATATCCGGAAGCATTTCAAACAATCCTCTAAATTGGGCTTCTGATTCTTTTAAGTCGCTCGTCCGCACCTCGAGCAGATGCTCAACACGAGTTAATGCACGTTCCCAACGCCATTTTTCACAAAGAATCACCAGATTCTGCACATCAAAACCCCGAGGCACACACACGTCTGGTTTATCGACTAAAAAGGTCCGTTCATCCCCATCAGATTGAGGTCCTATCAGGATACACATAGCATCCCCGCATTCAAGCCGGCACCAGGACAGAAGCTCGTTAGTCGTAACGTCAGGAAGCGGATGATCAATCATCATGATATCTGGTTTCGGCAACACCACAGCCTTCTGCATCTGTGTACTACTATGCCATCCATGAACCTGCCAACCTCTGGCGGCAAAAACAGAACGGATCCGTATAATTTCCGCATCATGAGGAGACACGACCCAGACGTGAAAACCTTTTGGAGAGGAAGGGTCCTCAAGTAATTGCTGTACCTGCGCTCGAATCCGTGCGGGTTCTGCTGGTAGGGTCAAAAAGGCGGAAGCTCCAATGTCAGCCAACAACGCTTCCGCATCCATCCCCGAATAGGTCGCCGAAACAATGAGCACCGGTGGAACGGGGAGCCCGGGCCTGCCCTCCGTATGCAATAATTCACAAAATCGCCACCCATTGATGCCCGGCATATGAAGATCTAACACAATAAGATCTGGAATATGCCCGTCTTGAAGCCACTGCCAAGCCGACTTGGAACAGGTAAAGCGAATGACCTGCTCATGATCTTGTTCTAGCAGACTGGCGAGTAAATGCAGTTGTACGGGATCGTCGTTGATGACAAGCAGAGTGGCCATACTTAGGCTTCGCTACTGATTGGCGAGACAAACATAGGCGAAAATGGCTCTTCGGCGTGAGCATCAAATTGTATATGTTGAACGGAATTTCGACCGCTATTCTTTACCCCATACAAGGCTCGATCCGCCGCCTGAATCAACCGTTCAACTGGAATAGAATCAGGGTTCGTCCATGTGGTGACGCCTTGGCTGACCGTGACCGTCAGATCCACATGATGGAACCGAAACGGCTCGGAGCAGATAGCTTCACGGATTCGTTCCGCTAAATTAGTTGCTTGCGAATCATCACTATTTGGCAGAATGACCAAAAACTCTTCTCCACCATACCGACCAATCGCGTCGTACGACCGCAAACAATTGCGCATGCGCCGGGCCACCTCAATCAGAACCTGATCGCCGGCAATATGCCCATACGAATCATTTACGCTCTTAAACCCATCCAAATCTGCCAGAATCAAACTTAAGGGTTGGTGTTCACGCTGGGCGCGGTTGATTTCGTTCAGGAGGGCATCCAAGATCGCTCCATGATTGAGAATTTGCGTAAGGGGATCTTGCATCGCTTGGATACGGAGCGTTTCCCGAGCGGAAATCAGCTCATTTTGCAAATCCACAATTCGCTTTCCCGCCCGCAACCGGGCCTCCAACTCACCCAAATGAAACGGTTTGGTGAGATAATCATCCGCTCCCGCATCTAACCCTGCGATCAGATCTTCTGGATTATTTCTTCCCGTCAGCAAGACAATATAGACATACGGGCAATCTTTCTTCGATCGAATTTTTTGACAGAGTTCAGGCCCATCGAAACCTGGCATCATCCAATCCAGAATGGCGACATTCGGCACCATCCCGTCTTTTAAAATTTTCCAGGCAGAATCTCCGTCCGTACAAGAAACAACTTCATGCCCCCATTGGCGCAACCGGTAGACCACCATATGCAGCGTTAACGGATCATCATCAACAACAAGAATTTTCATATTAATCCAAAGAATTCAGTTTTAATCATTACCCACCACAAATATTCTTCAAGATAACCTCGACAAAAACCTTACCGAATAAAGTTCAACAAACTGGTCTCAAATTGGCGAGTCAGCGTAGCCATGGAAGCTTCCAACGTGACTTGTAACGACGCCAATTCCGAGGCCACTTTGGCAAAATCGGCATCTTCAAAATTCGAGCGAAGTTCTTGGGTATTCACATTCAACAACTCCAAGCTATCTCGAACCGTATCTAAACGATTGACACTCGCTCCGATCGTGGTACGTGCATTGGTCACTTGAGACAGGGATTGATCAAATTGCCCAATCGCCGCTTCAATTCCATCCACATCATTGGTTACTAAGGCTTGATAAAAGTTTTGGAGGTCCTGAAATACATCGGTCGTCGGCCCCGTAAATACCTGGCTTCCTGGAATATTGGATTGAACCGTCTGACCATCTCCGACTTCCAAATCAATGACGGCATTATCGCCTTGATAAACATAGCCCACTCGGACAAAAAACTGATCTCCCGTAGCCGGCGGAACTCCACCATTTGAAATGGTGGCAGTCACTCCATCAAAGGAAAATGCTGCCCCAGAGGTATAAGGATTTCCGGTGGATACTGTTTGATTGGTGGACAGATTCACAATGTCAAACTGTGTTGGAGAAGTGAATTGGATTTGGTATCCATCAGGCTTTAGGGCCGAAGGGGTAAGCACCGCCGCCGCAATGGTGGCACTGCCTGTATTCGTCGTGCTGGCTGAACCAGTGACTGTTCCCGGCACATAGGGCTCGGTTTGTGTTTCATTTCCAGCAAATACGAATCGTCCATTCAGCTGGGTATTCCCGATACTGGCCAATCCTAAAATCAACTGTTGAACTTCTTGGGCAGCATTGCGTCGCTCAACGGCCGTATTGGTATCATTCCGCATCTGAACGGCCAGTTCCTTCGCCCGCTGAAACGTATTCCCTGCTTGACCTAAAACACTATCCGACAAATTCAGACGTCCAGCTCCCTCATTCACGGTTTGCAAACGGCGCTCGGTCGTTCTCAAGACATTGCGAAATTGACTAATACGTTCAGCTGCTGCGGGATCATCGGAAGGCCTATTGACTCGTTTCCCAGAAGAAATTTGCTCACTCACAGTAGAAATACCACTCCGAAGATTCCCGATAGCCGTGACCAGAGCATCAACTTGTTGACGTTGCGTCACTCGCATCTCATCGCCCCTCGCTCTTCCCTGGTCTCTGCCCAGCTTTTTGAATTCTTACCATTGCTCAATCTCTCATTGACGATTGTCTTATCCACCCATGGTGAGGATGGTTTGAAATAGTTCATCCGCCACGGTAATCATTCGGGCGGAAGCCTCAAATGAGCGTTGGAAGCTCAATAAGTTCGTCAGCTCTTCGTCCAACGAGACTCCTGACACACTTTCCCGAAGACTCTTTATTTGTTCGAATTTAAGTGTTGTGGTGTTTAATAGTAATTCTGCCTCACGTGTGGCACTGCCCACATCGCCTGTAGTAATCGTATGGTAATCATTGAAAGTCGAATTCCCGAGCGTGGCTTGACGACTTGTGTGCAAATTAACAAGATCCAGCGCGTTAACGTTGTTTCCGGGGACACCGAGAGCCGTCGAAGATGCCGCCACTTTGTCGACATTTGTTAAGGCAAGACCAAAACGCTGGGCCGAACCCTGTTGGACACTCACCGTATAGACATCGCCTGCCGCAGCCGCTCCAGTTAGCACCACATCAATTCCATCAAAATTAATGGCCACTCCTGAGGTGTAGGATCCAGCGGTAACCGTTGCCCCGCTGCCCGTATTCACAATGGAAAAGGCCGAGGTGCTAGAAAACTGTACTTCATAATTCTGAAACGTCAGCAGCGTAGGGTCGGTAATCGCAACAGAAGTTCCCACGGCTGTTCCGCTATTGGTATCCCTTGCCACGGGAGCTAGCGGCGTTAATGCTGAAAAAAAGAGATTATTGGTCGTACCATCTAACGCAAATCCGGCCTGATGTTGTTGATTGAATTCATTAACCAAGACGGCTGCCAACCGATCCACCCGACCTTGAAAATTCACCACATCCACATCCCGCACCTGAAGCAATCCCCCAATTTTTCCACCTTGAAGCTTCGAAGATATCGCAAATGTACTCCCATCGGTCCGGACAAAGGCCACATCGCTCATGGGTGGATTATCAGCATCTGGAATCGTGGACAACGCATTGGCATGGTTCCCGCCAACGAGCAATTGACCACCCACATTAATGCCAATGCCATCGCGAAGTTGAACTTGTTCAACATCAACCAATTCTGCTAGATCATTAATCAACACCGCCCGCTGATCTCGTAAATCCGGGGCGTTGCGGCCACTCGTTTCGGCTACAAAAATGTCGTCATTTAAGGATGCAATACGGATCGCCAACCCATTCACGGTCTCCACATGACGGAGAATTTCCTGGTTTGCATCCAATCGTATTTGATTTAATGCCTGCGCTTTGCTGACAAATGCCGCACTCAGAGTTTGACCGTTAGCCAATAGCACGGTCCGCTGAATCGGGCTTTCCGGATTCGTGGCCACATCGCGCAGTGCATTAAAAAATTCCGTCACACTGTGAGACAGACCAGAATTATCCGTTTCTCCCAAGATCCCTTCGGCCTGCACCAACAAGGCATGCCTGGCCGTGATAAATCCGAAATCTTCATGCTCTGCCGTCAATTGGTTTTCCAGAAATGTATCGACCGTTCGCCGGATCTGCCCGACCTGAACCCCACTCGCAATGACCCCCTCTGCGGGCCGTGCAGATTGCAATACCACTTCCTGCCGAGAAAATCCTTTGGTATTGATATTGGTAATATTGTGGGAAGTCGTGGCTAGCCCTTGTTGATTGGCCTGAATCCCTGACCGTGCGATGCTCAAGATATGATTAATGCCCGCCATACCTCTCCTATCCGTGGAGATTCACCGAGCTGGGTACCGAGGAAAATTGCAAGGCTCCAGACCCTTGATACACTGGACCCGTTCCTAAGCCCGTATAGATCAAATTAATGGCTTCACGAACAACATGTTGCGTTCGACGGATGAGCGATTCATTCTTTTTGCCTTGTTCTTGTATCTTCTGGATCAGTCCGATTAATTCATGAAATATCGTATTGGCTGACACCGCATGTCGGTGCGGTACATTCCTTAACCAGCCTCCAAGATGGCCTTGGTGTTCTGAGCCAGCAAGTTGATGCATTACACCCATTACTTGCTGCTCGTATCGATGCATCCCGTCTAAAACTTGCTCTTTCTTTTCCGTAATGTCAGCGACCCCCTGCCGATCCATCACAAGCAGTAAGCGTTCCTCTTTATTCAACAAAGACAGGAAATTCTGGAAGAGCACCTGCATCTCTGCTAAGAGTACCTGAAGGTGATCCCACGTCTCATAAGGATGATTCAACACCGGATCAATCTCCCATTCGACCCACCTTGGTTACGAGCCCAGAGCATTGAGGATGGTTTCCCGAGTAATCGCATCGGCCAATTGCCCGGGCGTCGCCAATTCAACCCCTTGAGCCAATGCCTGTTGAATCTGTTGAATCCTGTCCATTCGAAGATCTGGCAACTCCGCTGCACGAGCGGAATGCGTGCGAATGTCCTGCGCCAATCTGGAAAGGTCCACGGCATCTGTCGCTCCGCGATGAACCCCCTGTGGTTGCCGTACATCCTTCTCATGACTAGATTTAGATTGGATCTGAAAGAAAAGTCTTCCCAGTTCTCCACTGGGATCAAGGCCCGGTATTGTCATGGCATCTTGCCTCCTTCTCTCTATCTATCGGAGACAACACCATGAAACTTTACTGAACAACTTAAGATTTCACAGAAGACGGAGGATTGGATGGGGAATGAGCCAGATCTTCATTGCGGGCTACGGCCGCTAAGACATAGTCCGAAAGCCCTATACCTCCAGACTGAGCGGCGCGTTTGCCTATTTCTTCATCATAAAAGGAATAGAACATTTCCCCCATCTTATTCGCGGTCAATTCCCCTTGAGGAACGGTTTCCCGCATCACCTTTAACAGGTAGGACACAAAATACGATTCGAATTCTTGACTGGCCTTTCGCAAATCCCCGCGGCCAGCCAATTGTTCGATCTGATCCACCTTCGTTTTGGCTAGAGCATTTGTGACGTGTGCGGTATCAAGCTGTCCAATTTCATTGATCATTAGACATCTCCCTCAGGCGGTCGTTAAAAGAAGAACTAAATGAATTCTAAATCAGCTTGTAGCGCCCCTGCTGCTTTCGCCGCAGTTAGGACAGCAACCAAATCAAGAGGAGTGACGCCCAATGAATTCAAAGCTTTCACCAAATCGCCCAGCGTCACCGAACCATCGATTTGGATCACACGACCATCCCCTTGATTGACCTCAGTATCTACATCTGGGGTTACCACCGTTCTACCACCGGTACGAGCTCCACGCCCAAGGAAGGCAGGTGCCTCCGGTTGAGAAACATTAAACTGCGTTTTAATGTTAATGGTCAGATCACCATGGGAAATGGCCATACTCGCCAGCCGAACACGTTCGCCCATGACAATCGTGCCGGTACGTTCATTCACCACCACCTTGGCGCTCACATCCACATGGACATCCAACCCTTCAACAGCCGCAATCATTTGCACAATGTTGCCTTTGAATCGCTCCGGCACCCCGACTTGGATTTGCCCGGAACTGACCGCCGATGCCAATCCATCACCCAAGTGAGCATTAATGACTTCCGAGACACGCAGGGCCGTCGTAAAATCTGCTTGGTGCATGGTCAAAGAAAAATTGTCCCACGCATTCATATCGATTGGAATAGCCCGTTCCACAATAGCTCCACCAGCAACAATGCCTCCAGATTGTTGATTGACCTTCACCCCGCTCCCTCCACCTCCCGCCTGAAATCCCGATGTGGAAATCGGACCCTGTGCCACGGCATACACCTGTTGATTGGCTGCTTTCAGCGGTGTCATCAACAGGGTCCCGCCTTTCAAGCTTTTGGCATTTGCCAACGATGACACTTGGACATCTAATTTCATGCCGGGCCTCGCAAACGGAGGCAGCTTAGCCGTCACCATGACCGACGCCGTATTCTTCGTGAGCAACTGAATAGGATCAATTTTGAGATTGATTCCCATGGTATTTAACATGGAAATAATGGCTTGCGCGGTAAATTGCCCTCCGACCACCGAATCACCGGTTCGATCCAAACCCACAATCAAGCCATATCCGATTAACTGATTGTCACGCACACCCTCGATTGAAGCGATATCTTTGATACGGGCCGCCTCAGATATATCAGGACCTCCAAAACCAAACCCCAGCGGAAACAGACAGGAAATCGTCAGCGAAATAACCATAAACCAACATACGAATTGCCTTGATCTGGTCTGCTTTGCGGTCAAACCGAACTCCTTACATTTAAATCGTAATATTTCACCATTCACGCTCCGCCGTCTTACTCTTAAAAAGGCGTTAACCAATTGAAAATTCGTGTTGCCCACCCTGGTCGCTGAACATCATCCACAACGCCTAAACCGGTATAAGAGATGTCGGCATCAGCTACAGCTGAAGATAACACCCTGTTTTGCGTATCTAAATCGATCCGACGGACAATACCCTTTATCGTCATGGTCTGAGTTTCACTATTCACCTTCACATGTCGTTTGCCTTGAATACGCATGTCCCCATTGGGAAAAACTTCCACGACTTTGGCAGCAATGGTCCCGGTCAACGTATCCTCTCTGCTGGTTGATCCATCTCCCTCAAAATCATTGGATGTGTTAGCATTAACATCAAAATATTGGGCGAATTTTTCCGTCAAGGTATTGATCCCAAACGCTCCCCCGCTCACACCTGCGCTCAAATTGGACTCTCTGTCCGCCGTAGTATTGGCTTTCTTGGACCCCCTATGTTGTTCCACAATTTGGACAACCACAATATCCCCAACCCGACTGGCCCGCAGGTCCTCAAACATATACGCCCGACCATTATCTGGATCCCATAAAGAACCCAAGGACTCTGCTCGTGGCTCTGAAAGAATATGCGATTCGGTTTCAACTTTTGGAGGCTGTTGAATCTTTGTACACCCTACCAATCCCAATAATCCCACACCGGCAACTACCCACCACAGCAGGAATCGGCTTTGCCGTATCAAATCACTCAAAACCCCACCTCCACCAAACCAGCACTTAGAATCGTCCCGATCACTTCTCGTCCTGAACTTTTATTCTGAACAGGAATCGTATCGCCTGATTTACCTGCGGCTTTTGCCAATCCAACCGCTTGGACCAACAGGCCACCCTGCCGAACTTCAATCGTGACGCGATCACCTTTGTGCACGATAGGAGGATCATCTACCATGCTCTTCCGAATGGGCTGCCGTGGAGGAAGAGGTCGAAGCACCTGCTTCCCGATCACCTCGTCCTGATGAAGAATAAAATCATGGGTCAGGGAAGGCACATCCACGGTCATGGCCGTGACATCTTGAGCGACCACCACTTCATTCGGCTTGATCCATCGCGTCGGGGCGGTCACAGTGACTTGCGCCCGCACCTCTCCCACCACGTTGATCGTTTTAATAAATTGCTTATCGATGAACAGTCCCACCCGGAATGCACGACGGCCCGTTCTGGCTCCTCCAGCTAATTTCTCAACCTCGAGATGAATTGTTCCCGCCTGAACTTTTAACGGCTTTTTCGGAAAGAGAATTTGTACACTCACAAGATGCTGAGGCCGACCATATTGACGGGTGAGTGCAGAATACACCGCTTTTTCGAAATCTACCGCAGCAAGGGTTTGCTCCCCCCCACGACCAGATTGAGGTGGCGCGGCCAGAACGCGTCCCGCGTCTGGCCACCATGCCCCACCGACACAAAACAGCCCGATCAAAAGAATTATCCGCATCGTTTACCGTCTTAATGTATTCACAACTTGCAACATGTCATCCGAAGCTTGAATAGCCTTCGCGTTCAATTCATACGCTCGCTGCGCCACAATCATATTCACCATTTCATCAGCGATGTTGACATTCGATATTTCCAAAAACCCTTGTTGAATGAGTCCAAACCCGGTTGAAAACCCAGGAGTACCTTGCTGGGCAGGACCGGAAGATGAACTTTCCGTAAACAAATTATTTCCTTGCGCAATCAACCCTGACGGATTATCAAACCGCACTAATTGGATTTGCCCTACCTGCGTAGCCTGAGACACACCCGCCAAAAGCGCAGAGACCGTGCCATCTTGCCCAATATCTAATTTCAAGGCCCCAGAGGGGATGGTAATACTCGGGATCAACGGATCACCGTCGCCCGTCACGACATTGCCTGTACTGTCCCGCTTAAAGGAGCCTGCTCGCGTATACATCGTGGTGCCGTCCGGGCGGGTCACTTGAAAGAACCCCACCCCTTCAATGGCCATATCCAATTCATTAAATGTTTGCTTCAAACTTCCCTGGACATATTCTTTGGATACCGTGGTTGGTCGAACCCCTAAGCCAACCTGCATCCCAACCGGAAATACCCCAACATTGGAAGCACTCGCTCCCGGCAAGCGAGAGATTTGATACAGCAGGTCGGCAAACTCCGCGCGACTACGTTTAAATCCCGTGGTATTCACATTGGCCAGGTTGTTGGCAATCGTGTCAATATTGAGTTGTTGAGCAAACATGCCCGTCGAAGCCGTATGCATCGCTCGAATCATAAATGTTTCTCTCCCTTAATTTTCACAACTGATTCCCTTTTCCCCGCTCTACGTCTCACAGCTCTTCATTATTTTCCAATCTTCTACCTTTCTTACTTCTTACTTCTCACGTTTCACATTCTACCCCTGAACTCGCCCCGCTTGTATGGCTTGACTGGCCATTTCATCCATAGCCCGAATCGCCTTCTGCATCTGCTCATATTCCCGCGTCACTTTGATGAGCTCCACCATATCTAACGAAGGATTCACATTTGATTTTTCCAACATGCCCTGATGCACAGTGGTCTCCCGCGCTCGGGTCGGTTTGTCGGGAACCGTCCAATACAAATCGCCAACTTTGGCAATATCGCCTCCCTTGGGAATTTGATCCAGCCGCAATGTATCGACATTCACATTATTCACACTGATCGCTCCAGTGTTATTAATGACGATTTCTCCAGGTGGCAATTTAATTGGCCCTTTTTTTCCGACTAAGGGATCTCCACTATGTGTGACTAAATTCCCATCAGCATTACGATGTAATTTTCCTCCACGATAGTAGCGAAGCCCCTCAGGAGTCTCCGCAACAAGAAACCCCTCGCCCTGTAATGCCACATCGAGAGGTTCTCCCGAGAACGCCAACACGCCTTGGGAACGATCTGGAGGCAGCCCCTGAAGTAGGGGAAACAAATCAATCCCGGCAACGGACGGGCTAGAGGTTTGCCCAAGAACCGTCGCAAAGATCGGCCTATCCTTTTTAAATCCCGTCGTCTGCACATTCCCAATATTATGAGAAAGGACGTCCAACCGACGTTCAAGTGCGAGGGCCCCTGCAAGGGGAGGATAAATACCACGATTCATTGTTGCCTCCTTACTAAGCGTTCACGGCGAATTGTGCAACGCATGTGCCAATGATCCGTCAATGCCATGCTCCAATAGAGCAAGGGCTGATTGGTAGTCGCCGGGGCGCATTTGTGTTCTACTATCTGGCCGCAAACCTGAGGAAGAGAGAAAGTCTTGGAAATTTTTGCCTAGAAGA
This sequence comes from Nitrospirota bacterium, assembly GCA_032128535.1. GTDB lineage: Bacteria > Nitrospirota > Nitrospiria > Nitrospirales > UBA8639 > Nitrospira_E. The sequence continues at coordinate 790 of JAQBGS010000113.1, read as the reverse complement.
TGGCGATAGTGAAACAGGGGCAGGATTCCGATTTAAAAAATTTCGGTGAGAAATCTACCGGCAGAACTTTCCCTATGTGCAGAAAGCTGCCTAGCAGGAGAAGACAAAAGTAAGAAGGAAAATCTGCGAAATGGAAAGGAATTTTCTGAAAGAAAGATTTGAGTTCTCTTCTTTCCCTTTAACCTTTTTCTTGTTCACGGAAGAAATGGATGGGACGTCGAATCACGAGGGTTGGTGTCCCGCAACACAATCAGCTCCACACGACGATTTGAGGCTTGCCCCTCCACGGTAGAATTCGACTCAATGGGACGGGTCCCAGCAAAACCAGCCGAAGAAAAACGGTCGTCCCCTAAATGATGATGTTCGGTAAAATATCGAATTAATGCATTAGCTCGCCCGGTCGAAAGATCCCAATTGGAAGGAAAGGCCGCTGTGCTGATGGGTTGATTATCCGTATGCCCTTCCACCGCGATTGAATTCGGTAGGTCCCTGACTAACCCAGCAATCAAATCAAGAAATTCCTGGATCTGAGGGCTGATAGCCGAACTCCCACTGCTAAATAACGTCTCATCAGATATCCGTATGCTCAGCCCTCGCTCTGTTGAGATAACCTTAACGCCCTTCGGAACTTTGGCGGTTGAAATCGCGTTCGCCACTTTGAGGTACGACCGAGCATTGTCCTTGGATTTGGTTTTTTCTTTCACCACGATCGGCTGGTTTTTTGAAACCGGCATGGTCATCAGCGAAAGATCCCCAACCGCTTTTGTCTTTGAGAATGAACTGGAGAGGG
>JAQBGS010000112.1:0-3569 GCA_032128535.1 Nitrospirota bacterium | reverse complement strand
AGCCTGTTGGCTTGACAATGTTAGGCAGTCCTTCCTATTGTCACCTCCAACATATTACGGAACGGATGTAGGGAAGTGGGTGGAAATCCCGCGTGGTCCCGCCGCTGTAACTGGGGACGACCCCCGCAATACCACTGTTTTTTTTCGTTAGGGGTTAGGTGAGAAGGGTAAGGCGCAGTAAAAACTGTTCCACCTTACGTTTTACGGAATTCGCTTCACGAAAAGAGATGGGAAGGCGTGGGCAGTAGGTCAGCTCAAGAGTCGCTGAACCCCAGAAGCCAGAATACCTCGTTTGTTCCAAGGCCAATGTTCCCTCGTGGGCTGGGGAAGTGGCGAGGATGAAGAAGCGGGTGCAATCCTCAAGGTTCATGCAAGCCTTGGGGATTTTTTATTTTGGCACGCTTGTGGGGTTGCTGGGGGAAAATTTGTGAGGATATTCGCTGTGTCCGCCATCACCCTACCGCTTTCTCTTTGCAAGAGAAAGCCCCTGGAACGGGGAGGGGCCATTGTCTTAGACTAGCCTCTCACCTTGGGTTTTTGAGTATTGTCGTTTTCTTGATTCTTGCCTTTTCCCAGATTTCTTACGTTCATGCCGAAGAGATCGATTCTATGAGACGTCGACAACAAGGCATTTTGACGGGCATGCCATTCATGGCCAATATTGCGCCTCGCACGTTCGTCGATGATCTGGATCGGAAGCTCTATCTCGCCAAACCTCCTACACGAATCGTCTCTCTGGCTCCCAGCATTACGGAAATTCTCTTTGCCATCGGGTTAGACGAAGAAATTGTCGGGGTGACGGATTTTTGTAATTACCCGCCGGCTGCGTTGACCAAACCCAAAGTCGCGTACTCTCAGCCCAATTTAGAATCATTGGTGGCGCTTGAACCGCAGCTGGTATTGGCTCCACCTTCCTTTCTTCGTGCAGATTTACTGGCCAAGTTGGAAGAACTCAAAATTCCCACTTTTGTACTCGAATCAAAAACGGTGGAAGGCATTTTCGGGCATATTCAGTTGTTAGGAAGAATGGTTGGCCGAACGTCAGAGGCCAATGCGTTTACGGCAGCTATGCGCAAGCAGGTCGCCTATCTTACAAAAAAGGTTGAAGGCCGGCCTCGCCCGACCTTGCTGTATGTCTTAAGTTCGGAACCGTTAATTACGGTGGGTCCCGGAAGTTTTATCCATCATTTAATTGAACTGGCTGGTGGGCGGAATGCGGCTGAGCGGGCGAATGCTCCCTATCCACGGCTGACGATGGAAGAGGTGTTGACACAAAACCCGGACATCTTGCTCTTTCCGATAGGAGAGTTTGAAGGGGTCCCACAAGCCGAACAAGATCGATGGAAACGCTGGGATACCTTACGGGCCGTGCAAGAGGGCAAATTATTTCAGGTCAAAAGTGATTTACTCAATCGTCCTGGTCCTCGTGTTATTGCAGGGTTGCGACATTTGGTCAAAGTACTACATCCAGATGTTTCGCTAGAAGATCCTGTCGAGGAGCCTAATCCATAGATTCGTTAAATGGCCTACCGTGTCATGATCCTCAGCCATGCTCTTCGGGGAAACTGTTTGTGAAGCCAACTCTTGACGCACCATCACTTAGCTCGACTCCGGCGGAGCTTTCGTTGGAGCCTTCAATAGCAACCAAGGCCGCACTCAATCCGGCAACGGCACCAAGTCAAACGCTGACCCGGAGTCGTTGGTGGCTATGGGTGAGTGCAGCCTGTGTGGTGACCGTGCTGGTCTTCGTCGCGTGTTTGGGATTTGGCACACAAGCCATTTCCTATTCAAAAATTATTGCCGTGATTATGGAAGCAGTGGCTAGCTCCTCTATGGACCAGGGTCTTAGTGATCCGACTTCCGTCATCCTTCTTCACGTCAGGATGCCTAGAGTGGTTCTGGCGTTTTTTGTGGGTGGCAGTTTGGCAATGGTCGGCGTGGCGCTGCAGGCCTTGTTGCGTAATCCCTTAGCCGATCCGTTCGTCATTGGTATTTCCAGTGGAGCCGCTCTTGGGGCAGCGATTGCTTTACTGTTTGGCCTTGGGATATCGGTGGGGAGTATATCGGCTCTACCTGTTTGTGCATTTGCGGGCGCGCTGATGTCACTCATGATCATGTACCGTATTTCTTCGGCGCAATATGGCTTTTCTGTGTATACCCTCTTGCTCGCGGGGGTTGTGCTGAATGCCATATTTTCGGCTTTCATCATGTTCCTAACTAGTATTGCTGATCCGAATCGGGCTTTTGGAATGTATGCCTGGATGATGGGCACGTTGACCGGTCCGGATTGGTCAACATTAGGAATATTGGTGTTGTATTTGGGAGCGGGTCTGGTCGTTTTGGGAATGCATGCGCAGTCGCTGAATCTGCTGACGCTTGGCGAGGAAACGGCTCGTTCGTTGGGTGTGGAAGTGGAACGGGTGAAAAAAAGTGTGTTTCTCGCTGCGGCACTCCTCACGGGAGCAGCTGTCAGTTTTAGCGGCATCATTGGATTTGTTGGACTGATCATACCGCATGCCGTGCGATTAGTTGTTTCGGCAGATCATCGTCTTTTGCTGCCCGTCGCTGGTTTAGTGGGAGGAATGTTCTTGATGCTGGCCGATACAGTCGCCCGTACCGCGTTGAGTCCCAGTGAATTTCCAGTTGGTGTGATCACCGCATTGGTTGGTGGCCCCATCTTTTTATGGTTATTGACGACTCGGCAAACACAGTTGGGTATGAAGTAACCCATATGATGAACGACCAATTCCCCTCCAACGTGGCGTATTCGCTGGAAGATGTGACCTTTTCCTATTCAAGAGGAAAACGTGCCGAATTGGAGGCTGCTTTGAAAGGGCTGTCCTGTCTGATTCTTTCTGGACGAGTGTTAGGAATTCTTGGCCCAAATGGGTCAGGAAAAAGTACCTTGTTGAAATTATTAGCTCGAGTGTATCAGCCTCAAAAAGGCGCGATTGAAATATTGGGCGAGTCGTTATCGGGCCTTTCCCAATTGAACGTGGCCAAGCGCGTGGCGCTCGTGCCGCAAGAAACGCTTCAGGTATTTCCCTTTACTATTGCTGAGATGGTGCTGATGGGCCGGTCTCCTCATCATCAGGGTTGGGGAGGATGGCATTGGGAAGATTCCCAGGATTGGGCGGTGGCACAGAACGCCATGGAAGAGCTTGATGTCGCGCATTTGGGCCATCGTTTGGTGACCGAAGTGTCGGGAGGGGAACGGCAGCGGGCCGTGATTGCTAGGGCGTTGGTGCAGGAACCACAGATCCTGTTGTTGGATGAACCGACGGCATTTTTGGATCTCCATCATCAGTTGGATATTGCTCGTATCATTAAACGGTTGAATCGAGAACGAGGGTTGACCGTCATTTTGGTCTCGCATGATCTGAATTTGGCGAGCCAATATTGCGATCAAGTACTGCTGCTGAATCATGGACGTCTTGCAGCAATGGGGTCGCCTCAAACTGTGATTACGCCCAAAGTCATCGAAGCCGTGTATGGATGTTCGGTGCTCGTTGATCGGCATCCACAATCCGGGCTGCCCCGAGTGTCATTGCCAGTGTAATCCCTAGTAG
>JAQBGS010000111.1:0-11617 GCA_032128535.1 Nitrospirota bacterium | reverse complement strand
GAGATAGGGAGGTGAAGAATATGGAACTGAAAAATAGGATTTTCGTTTGAGTCACCAAAGGGAGAATGACGCATGTTAGTTATGACAAAATGGGATAATGAGACGCGAATCTTATTGCTATCGGGGCGTTTTGATAAGGCCGCTCGGGTGCCGGTGGAAACGGCGTTAGCCGCAGGAGAAGGTCGTCCGTGTAAACACGTAATTCTTGATTTTTCAAAAGTCTCCTCAATGGATAGTGCTGGCCTTGGAAAATTATTGCTTCTCTATCATTCATTGCGAAAAAAAGGCTCGGCCCTCACGGTCATGAATCCTCGGCCGTCCGTTGAAGAATTGCTGCATTTGGTGAATTTGGCCACCGTCATTCCGATTGTGCAACACAAGCCAGAAGTCCGGTCGGTGGCGTAGCCAAATGGTGTGGGAATGTGACCGATATCTTAAGTTGTCCTTGTGGAACACCGAAAAGATGGGCCAGTCATGAATCGTGTGTCTTCCCAACCTCCTCACTTTTCCAATATGCATATCATTACTCTCGGGGCATGTTTAGATGCACAGGCGGAACATCTCCTAGAGTCAGCCGTGTATCAGGCACAGGAAGCCCATGGCCAACATATTCTACTGGATCTCCAGGCGTTGACGATGATTGATAGTCGCGGATTGGGCAAGCTCTTTTTGACCTATCATCATCTCAATCGTCAGAACATTCGATTGAGTATGGTGAATCCGCGTCCAATGGTTCGGGAAATGTTGGAGTTTGTGAATTTCCCGAAACTGGTTCAGATTTATGACTCTTTAGATGAAATTGTTGGCCAGGAGCAAGATGTGTTGGAAGCTTCTAGGCTTCATTCAAGTGCGCTGAAATAGAGGTGGATTTCCCTCCTTTCCCTGAAGATGTTTTATTGTTGTTTTTGTAATGAAATGACCTGAGTTCCTCCTAGTCAATGATGGCAAACAGGGAAAACCCTCGAGCGGCCAGCATCACAAATATCTAAGAAATTCCAATACCCTCCATCATTCGCTTAAGAAGTCAGAAAACAAAACCGATGGGTTCTTTTGTAGAAAGTTGATTTTGTTAAGGAGACATCTCATGTATATCAAAACTGACCCCAAGAATTCCGAAGGATCCTCGCGGACGCTGTTATTTCACCAGGATCCAGATATCCGTTTGGATGCTGCCCTTCAGTTGGGTGGTGACACGAATCGGATCGCTGATCAACGATTAGCACTGGAAGCGTTAACAACTGCCCTTGAAGACCCCTGCTCCACTGTTCAAGAAGCCGTGTTGCAATCCCTGATGCGGATGAGCGTCAAGAACGGATAAAGTTCTCCTGATGAATTTTCCCAGGCTTTCGTAAAAGCCATGCTTCATTCTCAGTTTCTTTATTGACTCCTTTTTCCGCTCTCCCTAGAATCCCAGCCGACCCAGAACTGTTCTTTCCTCCTTAACAGAGAGATTCCCTCCTGTGCCATCCACCGTTGTCCTCCAGGATGTGCGAAAAACGCATGGGAAGGTTGTCGCCGTTTCCCAAGTGTCCCTGAGCATTGAGAGCGGAGAGTTTTTTTCAATATTGGGGCCGAGTGGCTCAGGGAAATCGACCCTCTTGCGGTTAATTGCGGGCTTGGATAGTCCTGATTCTGGGACGATTGCCATTCAGCAGCGAATCGTCAATGCCGATCCTCCCCATATCCGTCCAGTGAACATGGTTTTTCAACAATACGCCTTATTCCCCCACATGACCGTGTTTGAAAATATTGCGTTCGGTTTGAAAATGCGGCGACAAGCCGAAACCGCGATCCGATTGGCGGTCGAGCAGATGGCTGCTCTCGTGCGTTTGGACGGAAAACTTCAGCGGTTTCCAGCGCAACTCTCTGGCGGGGAGCAGCAGCGTGTCGCATTGGCCAGAGCGCTGGTGAATCGACCCGTTGTCTTACTACTGGATGAGCCGATGGCCGCACTAGATCAGCAGTTACGACAAGACATGCACACGGAGCTTAAACGTATACAACACGAAGTAAAGACGACCTTTATTTGTGTAACCCATCAACAGGATGAAGCGCTCATGCTTTCGGATCGTATTGGGGTGATGGTTGCTGGAAAACTCTTACAGGTAGGGACCCCTCAAGAAATTTATGAACAACCAGTATCTTCAACGGTTGCCAAGTTTATTGGGCTCTCCAATTCTCTCTCTGGAACGATTACGCGCGTAGAGAATGGTGTCTGTTGGATGGAGCCGGAAAATTTTCCTCTAGTGGTTGCCCGTTGTCCAAGTGGTCTTGAACCTGGGCCTGCTATGCTACTGGTTCGGCCCGAGCGCGTACATCTTTCGATTGACCACCCCCACTCTGAATACGAGAATACTCTTCCCGCTGTGGTGCAACATCGTGCCTTTCATGGGAATGAAGTGTTCTATCAATGTCGTCTAGCGAACGAAGCCATATGGACAGCTCGCGTGCCGATTGCCGACGCCCAGAGCGCTCCATTAGTCCTCGGTCAAACGGTGTATCTTCAATGGGCGGCCCGTGAAGGATTCGCTCTTTCCCACTAATTGCTCCGATCTTTTATTCTTGTGATGCCCTCTCCCATGCATTCCTGGCCCCTACCCCTCAAATGCGCGTTCTGGGCAGCGGGCGTCTTTTTACTCCTCTTCTTTGTGTGGCCGTTGATGGTGGTGTTTGGAGTGAGTCTGGCTAGCCGAGGTCTCTACGGCGGAGTTGAATGGGTCGTCACATTGGACAATTACCGTCGATTGGCCGATCCCTTGATTGGCGTGATTTTTCTGCGATCCTTGTTCTTTGCGAGTATGACCACCATTGTCTGTGGGGTCATCGGATTTCCATTAGCCTATATGGTTGCTCGAGCTGCCACTCGCTGGCAATGGGTGTTACTCACGTTCGTGATGATCCCATTTTGGACAAATTTTTTAGTGCGAACGTATGCCTGGATCTTAATTTTACGAGCGGATGGTTTGGTAAATGGAGTTTTGCTTCGGCTAGGAATTCAATCAGAACCGCTTTCGTTAGTGTTTACCGACTTTGCGGTGGCCATCGGGTTGATCTATGGTTATCTTCCGTTCATGGTGCTGCCGTTAATCGTGGCCATTGAACGAATTTCGCCTCAATTGGAAGAAGCGGCCTACGACCTGTATGCTTCGACGAGTGCGATGTTTCGACATGTGGTTCTGCCGTTAAGCAAGCCCGGCTTTATGGCTGGGGGCGTCCTCGTCTTTATTCCTTCCCTTGGGGCTTTTATCACGCCCTATTTATTGGGCGGTGGTCAAAAGATGATGATCGGTACGCTTATTCAACAGGAATTTCTTGTATCCCGGGATTGGCCGTTTGGCTCCGCCCTTTCGTTTGGATTGATGGGGTCGGCCCTGTTGTTGTGGTTTCTCGTCAGCCGGACCGGTTTAGGAAAGGATCTGTCATGAGACCAATGCCGAGACCGCTGGTCCTGGCGGGACTTATGACGATGCTGTTTTTATATGTCCCGATCATCATCTTGATTGGACTGTCTTTTAATGCCTCGACGATGGGAGTGGCTTGGAAAGGGTTTTCGGTTCATTGGTATCAGAAATTGTTGGCTGATTCTTCAATTGTAGATGCGACGGTCAATAGTCTCTTGATTGCAGGAACATCCACGACCTGTTCTCTTTTGTTAGGCCTGGGGGCCGCCATCGGGTTGGAGAAGTGGCGAGGTCGGCATTCCGCATGGATGAACACCCTAATCCTTCTACCTCTGGTGATTCCAGAAATCTTAATGGGTGTCGCGCTATTGATGGTATTTGTGTTGTTGCAAGTCCCTTTGGGGTTTGGTTCGATTATTGTTGGCCATATGGTCTTTAATTTGCCGTTGATCGTCGTGATTCTTCGAGCCCGTCTCCGTAAATTGGACCCCGCTTGGGAGGATGCGGCGCGGGACTTAGGGGCCACTTCATGGAATGTCCTCATGCGAATTACCCTGCCCATGTTGCGCCCGGCGATTGTAGGAGCCGCGCTTCTGAGCTTTACCGTCTCGTTGGATGATTTTGTGGTGACGTTTTTTGTGGCCGGTCCGGGATCAACGACGTTGCCGCTCAAAGTGTTTTCCATGATCAAAACGGGAATGACCCCAGAGGTGAATGCCTTGTCTGCGATCATGGTGGTAGTCTCAATGGTTTGTGTGGGCTTGTCGTGGCTGTTTCAACAACAGACACCTGCTTCCGTGGTCAAAAATGCCCAGTCCTCATAATCCAATCATGCCCCCGTTGTGGACGTTACTCTTCCTTGGGATTGGATTGCTGATTGGAGGCTGTTCCGATTCATCATCGTCCTCTCAATCTGGGAGGGCCGATCCGCCCAGGCTTCATTACTATACATGGTCAGATTATGTTGATCCCGAAATCCTGGCTGCCTTTGAAGCCAGTCGGGGCGTGCGTGTGGTGGTGGATACGTTTAGCAGCAATGAAGAATTATTAGCGAAAGTCCAAACCGGCATGATTGGCTATGACGTGGTCGTGCCTTCTGATTTTATGGCTGGCATAATGGGTCGGTTAGGGCTCTTGGCGGAGTTGGATTTGTCACGAATTCCGCACGTCCAAGATTTGGAAAAGCATTTGACTTACCTGCCCTTTGATCCGACCCAGCAATTTGCGATTCCCTATTTATGGGGTACCGTTGGGATCGGATACAACGCGGAAGCCGTGACTGAAGTTCCAACTAGTTGGGATGTGTTGTGGGACCCCCAGTATTCAGGTCGTATCAGTATGCTAAATGATCAGCGCGAGGTGTTCGGATTGGCGTTACGGTCCTTGGGCCATTCATTAAATAGTCGAGATCCTCAATTCATTCAACAGGCGAAAGAACGACTTATCCAACAGAAACCGTTGGTCAAAGCCTATACCAGTGAGCAATTTGACCAGCTGTTAGTGTCTGGTGACGTCGTGTTGGCCCATGCGTGGGGCGGTCCGGTGGCACGGGCTATGCGAGAAGATCCGTCGATTCGGTATGCGATTCCTCAGGAAGGTGGTACCATTTGGACCGATTGTTTGGCTGTGCTGGCCAGTTCCAAACAGAAAGAGCTGGCTATGGATTTTATGAATTATTTATTAAGTGAGCAGGTGGCTCTTCAGACTTCAACGCGACTGTTGTTTGCCTCAGCGAATCGCCATGTTCGAAATCAATTGCCTCCTGAGATTCGGAATAATATCGCCGTGTATCCACCCGATGAGGCGCTTTCCAGAATGGAATGGATGGAAGATGTTCAGGAAGCGACCCGGAACTATGATCGGGCTTGGACGGAACTGAAAGTTCATTAGGGGACTTACAGAAAGCACTTTTTCCCACATCTCACGACGTTGGCTTGACCCTTTTAGGGATCTACCACTAGACTCAATCACACGCGGGGTGTTTGATTTTAGACTCACGAAAGGGCATCTCATGATTTTGCAAATAGCGCGGAGAATACGATTTCTGTTCTGTCTGGCTCTCGTGTGTTTCCTGGGCAACGGGTTTGTGTTGGCGGGGCAGGGAGACCACATTCCACGGACACTGTTCGCGCAACTTCCCTATGAGCCCCCTCCACAGCCTGAGTATACGCCTGGGGAAGATGCCACGCCGGCTCCGGAGCAATTAAATGCGCAGGAACAGGAGCGCCTCAACTCCCTCCTGCCCTTATTAGATGGGAATCAGGAACTGTGGGCCATAGGCGAATTTGTGCATTTTGGCCCACATTCGGTGCCACATTTAATTAAAGCGCTGAAGATGCCGGGATCTCGCATTCGGTTTAATGCAGTCGAAACGCTGTCGATGATTAAGGATCTCTCTGCCGTTCCAGCTTTGGTCGAAGTGGCATTACAGCCCAATGAGGAATCCAAGGTTCGTTCACATGCATTACGGGTGGCGACTCGCCTGGATCCAAACCAAGTGATTCCTGCGATTGAAGGCATGGCCAAAGATCCCAATTCCACCATTCGCAACACGGCCGCGTTTGAAGCGCGGTATGTGCACCGGAAGGAAGTCCTCCCTATTCTTATTGGAGTGATTCCTGATTCTGAGCAATATGTGTCAATTACCGCACGGGATTCATTTTGGATTCTCACAAGATTCAGTGGCCCCATCCATGATTGGGAAATCTCGACCCCAGAAACACGAAAAGAATGGGCCAAGGAATGGTGGGCATGGTGGGAGGAGAATAAAGGACGATTTGATAGTGGACCTTCCCCAGCGACACCACCTGAACCTCCAGTGAAATTGGATGTTAGCTAATCAAACTTGAAAAAATTCCATAAGGTGGCAGGATTCATTTTCCGAAAAGATATGATGCGGGATTATGGACGTCGACAAGAAGGAGTAACGTGGTATGGCCGTGCTACCGATCGCAAAAGTAGGGAATCCCATTCTTCGGCAAATTGCCAATCCCGTCGATCCTGCGATAATTGGGAGTCGACACTTCCAACAATTTCTTGATGATATGTTTGAAACGATGGTCCATTTTGAAGGAATTGGTTTGGCTGCACCGCAAGTGGCGCAATCCGAACAGGTCGTCGTCATGGAATGTGAAGGGAGCGATGGTATTCCAAAAACTGTCCTCATTAATCCGAAAATTGTGTTTTACGGACCAACGCAAAGTGAAATGTGGGAGGGATGTTTAAGTATTGATAACATGCGAGGAAAGGTCATCAGGCCATCCATGGTGCGTGTGCAGGCCTATGATCGGCAGGGTGTACTCCAGGATATCGAAGCCAATGGACTCTATGCGGTGTGTATTCAGCATGAAATGGATCATCTGCTTGGGAAGCTGTTTATTGATCGAATGACCGACATGTCCACCCTGACGCAGTTGGAAGAGTTTGATGTCTATTGGAAGGAAGAATCGTCCCCGGTGATTTAACGACGCGTCATAATGAGCCGTCTCCACATTTTCTCCAGTTACCCACATCCACCTATCAATTAAGTGAGAACTTGGAATTCCCTCTCCAGGTCTCGCGATCTGTAAAAGCATACGTCTTGTGAGCCTCTTGTGAAATCACTACTTCGTTTTATGACCTATCTCCGTCCCTACCGGGGGTTGGTCGCGTTGACATTTTTCTTCGCCGCCTTGACCACGGTGTTGGAACTTCTCCCGCCGTGGCTGATAAAAATTGTGATCGATGATGTGCTCCCTGCTAAAAATATGGATTTGTTGTCATGGGTACTGATTGGCCTCGTTTTGGCGTATGGCCTGAAAAATTTCTGTAATTCCCTTCGCATTCGATTTAATAACATGCTTGAACAACGGGTGGTCCATCGTCTTCGTCAAGAAGTATTTGAGGCTCTACAGCGTTTATCGTTGACCTATTATGAAAATCGGTCAACTGGCGAAATTATGTCGCGGGTGGTGAATGATACGGAACCGGTTCAGCGCATTTTCATCGATGGGTTTGAGGGCATGCTCACAGCCACATTGACGTTGGTGGGCATTACCACCATTTTATTTGTGATGAACTGGAAACTGGCTCTCCTCGTGTTGCTCCCCATTCCTATCTTAGTGGTTGGAGGTGTGTATTTTACTCGTCGGGTTCATCGGTATTATCGCGAAATTCGGCAACATGCGGCGGACCTCAATGGCTATCTCCAAGATGCGTTGTCGGGGATTCGCGAAACGATGGGATTTAATCGGCAACCCTACGAGCGATCACGTTTTCAAGATATGTCGCAGCACTATAGTGAAGCAAATTTAAAAGCCATGTATCTGTGGTCGGTGTATTCTCCCGGTATGATTTTTATTGGAAGTTTAGGGACAGTATTGATCGTGTGGTTTGGGGCGGGAGAAGTCATGGCGGGACGACTGACCACCGGAGAGCTGGTCATGTTTTTGTCCTATCTTGTGTTATTTTATACACCGGTTAACCAAATCCATTCCGTCAATCATCTGCTCCAGCATGCATTGGCCGCCGGAGAACGAGTCTTTGATGTCTTAGATGCAAAGCCTGCAGTGGCGGATCTGGGTACGCTCAGACCTCGGGATCCCCGGTTGTCGGGAAAAGTTGAATGGAAACAGGTGAGCTTTGCGTACAGGGCGGAGGCACCGGTTTTTACCAAGTTGTCCTTGTGTGTTGAACCTGGCGAGCATGTGGCGTTAGTGGGACCGAGTGGGGTCGGTAAAAGCACGCTCATGAAGCTGCTCTTCCGTTTTTATGATGTTGGCGGTGGAGCGATTGAATTGGATGGGTACGACATCCGAGATCTTCCGTTATTCACGTTGCGAGAACAAATCGGGTTTGTTCAACAAGAACCTTTTTTATTCAACGGAACCGTGCGGGCCAATTTGGCCTATGGAGATATCTCTGCCTCGCATGAGCAGATTGAAGCGGTGGCCAAGGCCGCGCAAGCGCATGAATTTATCCTGGCCCTTCCGGAAGGCTATGACACATGGATTGGGGAACGGGGTGTGAAGTTATCCGTTGGTCAAAAGCAACGGATGGCCATTGCCCGCGTGTTATTAAAAGATCCGCCCATTGTCGTGATGGATGAAGCCACATCGAATGTTGACACCGAGACGGAAGTCGATATTCGAATTGCTATGGATGAGCTGATGCGGGGACGCACCACATTTATTATCGCCCACCGGCTGTCGACCTTACAGTCCGTGGATCGAATTGTCGTGTTGGATGGTGGAAGTATTATCGAAGAAGGGGATCATATTACCTTACTGTCCAAGGGTGGGCGCTATGCCGGACTGTATGAAGCGCAGTTTCATGTCTAGCAATAGGGTGACAAAGTTGCTCAAGAATGGGAAAGAGTACACATACCTGCCCAACCTGTCATAAGGCCATTTCCTGGGATGACAATGCGTTTCGGCCTTTTTGTTCTGATCGATGTCGATTAATTGATTTGCAAGGATGGTTTGATGAACGCTATCGTATCCCTCAAGATGAAAACTCTGATCAAGATGACCCTTTGGATTCAAATGGTGTCCGGGAGACGGATGATATTGAAAGTTTATAATTGGAACGGAAGACATGCCTAAAGTTATTACAGCCAGACGACACGAGGATGAGACGGAGAAAGCCCAAGAGTTTGTCCGTACATATATCTTATTCCCTGCGAGCCTTTTGGGCCTCATTGCTATCCTGGTGGGAGTTGTGGCTTTGGGGTATCAATTATTTCAAGGACAATACGGGTGGGAGACGTTTACCTATAGCTCCGCCTTGCTGCTTGCTGGGGTGTTATTGGGATTGGCTCAGACGAAGTATCAACAATATCTTTTGCGCGAATTTCCAGGATACTTTGCCAATCGAATGAAGGCATTTACGCAACGATCTGTTCGGAAGGCCAAGAAAACCGTTTCAGATGTGACCATTGAACATCGTGGGCGGGGATTGGTGTTTTTGTGGTATTTCCTTGGCTTTGTGGGTCTGGTGACCCTCGCAGGAATCTGCGTGTGGACAGGATTTTTGCATCCGGTTGCGGCATTTGCGTTGCCGTGGGCTGGTTATTTTTGGGCCAAAATGTTTTTCTGGAAAGGGCTGGTCTTGCCCCCGGCTAAAAAATGAAAGCCTGTGTATTAAACAAGCCCCTGACAACTTCTAAGTAGTAAAGGCGAATCAGGTTGAGGATGGGGGTAAGGAGGGTTTGTGGAGACGTTGCTTTAAGTCGTCCACTTCTTTTCTGAGAGCCCGCAATTCATTTCGCATCTCGGGCAATTGATATTGCAGCACCTGAGCTTTTCGCCAAGTATTATGAGCCACCGCGGGTCGTCCGCCAACGGTCTGTTTGGATTCTATATGATTAGTGACCCCTGCCCCTGACGCAATTCTCACCTGATCTCCAATCGTGAGATGGTCCACGAGTCCAGCCTGCCCTCCAATCATCACATGGTGCCCAAGGCGAGTGCTGCCGGCAATTCCGACCTGCGCCACAATGATACAATGTTCCCCAATGACTACGTTATGGGCAATCTGCACTTGATTATCTATTTTAGTGCCTTGCTTAATGACGGTGCTTCCAAAGGTTGCCCGGTCAACCGTCACGTTCGCGCCTACTTCCACGTCATCTTCAATGAGAACATTCCCTAGTTGGGGGATTTTATGGTGATGCCCTTCATGCTGGGCGTACCCAAATCCATCACTGCCAATGACCGTCCCACTATGGAGAATGACTCGATGCCCTAGGATACAATTGGCTAGTAAAGAGACATGAGGATACAAGGTACAATCGTCTCCAATGACCGTATTCTCTCCAATGTGCACACCGGCATAAATTGTCGCCCCTGAACCAATTTCGGCGCGATCCCCAATTGTCACTAGGGGGCCAATGGATACATTCGGCCCAATGCGCACATCATGTCCCGTCACGGCGGTCGGATGAATGCCTCGCTGAGGAGGGGGTGGTAAAAAATATTTTTCAGCGAGCGTCACGATGGCCAACATGGGATTGGGACAAATCAGTTGAGGTCGTGGGTCATCCGAAATGGGCTGAGCCGTGAGAAATGCCGCAGCTTGGGAATGTTTCGCCGCTTCATGGAATTTTGGTTTTAACACAAAGGAAAGATCGCCACAGGACGCTCCTTCCAAGTGGGATAACCCAGAAATCAACACATCAGCAGATCCCTGAAGGGTAGCCTGAACACACTGCGCAAGTTCTTCAATGGGAATGGGATTGGGGTGTGCGTGGTTTGAGTTATTCATGGAGATGAAGTCTTTGAGCCAGACCGGGATTTCGATTTGGTTCTTGAGCCGGTGCTAGTCTTTTTGGCCTTGGTGGAGATCGTAGGAGGTGAGGCATGATTAAGAGTCGTGCCCATGCGTTCACCCAGATAAGTCACGACATCACCGATGGTCCGTAATCGCCCGAAGTCTTCGTCCGGAATCTGTATATCAAACGCCGACTCAACTTGATACACCAACTCGATGGTTTGCAGCGAATCCAATCCCAAATCATCTCGCAGCGAGTCCTCCGGATGAAGAGCCGCAGGTTCGCGTCGGAGGTAGTCTCCTAACGTGGCATAGACCTGCTGGCTAAGACCGTTGGAAGAGGGTAGGGACATGGTCATGAATATTTCTTCAGTACCAGTACGGCATTATTACTGCCAAATCCAAAGGCATTGACCAAGGCCGTCCGGAGAGATTTCTTCTGCGATTGGGAAGAGATCCCCGATAAAGCACAGTTGGGATCGGGGTCTGTGTAATTGGCCGTTGGATGGATGATATTCTGGTCGAGGGACAGGGTCGATGCAATAGTGGCGATGGCCCCTGAAGCGCCCAGGGTATGTCCAATTAAAGATTTCGTCGCATTAATCAAAATCTTCTCCACCCGTTTACCAAAAACCGCACGTAAACCCTTCACTTCCACTTCATCTCCGACGACGGTAGACGTCGCATGGGCATTGATATAATCAATCTGTTTGGGTTCGACCCTCGCATCATGTAGGGCCAGCATCATGGTTCGGGCGATATCCATTCCATCTTCCTTCGGAATGACCATGTGATAGGCCTCGCTCGTGGCCGCATAGCCCGCCACTTCGGCATAAATTAGTGCCTTCCGGCGAGTGGCATGATGAAGCGATTCCAAAATTAACGTTCCGGCTCCTTCTTTAGATTTTAAACTTAGCGAGTAATCTGGCACTTCACCGGCTTGCGCAGAAGCCAACATTTTAGCTTGG
>JAQBGS010000110.1:0-3440 GCA_032128535.1 Nitrospirota bacterium | reverse complement strand
CCGACCGCTTGGAGGTAGGCAACCGATTTAGGGAAAAATACCTCGCAGCTTCCAAAAAAGCGTGATACACGGTACCGGGTAGGTTGAGAAAATTGGCTGAACGAGAGGAAGGTTAGGTTTCCAACAAACTCGAAAGGAGGGTGGCCAGACCTAAGAAACTGAAAAACCCAACAACATCTGTGATAGTGGTCAACACAATTGAAGAGGATTGGGCAGGATCTTGTTTCATCGCTTTTAAAGCAATGGGGATAATGGCTCCTGACAATCCCGCAATTACCATTGAAATAATCATTGAGAGGCCAATAATAACGGTTAGACCCAAAGACCGGCTCCAAAGGGCGACAGCCAAACATGCGGTCGCGGACACCGCCAATCCATTCAAAAAGGCCACGTAGACTTCCTTACCGCTCACCCGCAGCCATTGTGAAGGTCGAATGTCCCGTAACGCCAAACCCCGAATCACGACAGCCAACGATTGGGCGCCCGTATTCCCGGATTGCCCAGCGACGACAGGAAGCAAGACGGCCAATGCCGTAAATTTGGCAATTGTTCCTTCAAACATCCCTACGACGAACGCCGCTAAAAAGGCTGTCAAGAGATTCAACTGCAGCCATGGCAATCGCTTCTGCACCGAAAACCAGACTGGAGACAATGCACGCTCGTCCTTGTTGGCCCCGACCATCGTCAGCAAGTCGGCACTCGCGTCTTCCTGACTGGCTTTAATAATGTCCTCGTTACGAACCACGCCTAGCAGACGACCATCCAAGTCGACGACGGGGATCGTGAAAAAATGTCGTTCTTTGAACAGCTCGACAATCTCCTCTCTGGACTCCAAAGGATGAATGATGGGCAAATCACAAACCATGACTGCTTGCAATTTTTCTTCAGGATCCACAAGCAACAAATCTCGCACCGAAAACTTTCCCGCCAGCTTTTGACTGCGATCAATGACATACACGTCATGCACATCTTTTTGTGCGCGAGACCGAACATGCAACATGGCATCCCGAACCGTCAGTTCTTCTTGTAACACCAAAAACTTCGGGTCCATGATGCTGCCCACGGATTCGACCGGATAGGTCATATACGATCGAATTTCTTGAGCGTATCGCTCTGGCACACGGAACAAAATCGCCCGTTGCAGATCTTCATCCAATCGCTGAAACAAGGCCGCGGCAAGGGAGGGCGACATATGCGGGATCACCTGTTTCAAGAGATCGGTTGGCATCAGCGCGAGGGTTTCGGCTGCCACGGGAGGAGTAATACTGGAGAGCAGGTTGGCTGCGTTTTTGGCTGTCGTCCCCTGCAAGACCCGCAGAATATCGGTGGCCGGATAGGATTCAAAAATGCGAGCCGCTTCCTGATGATGCTTCAGGAAAAAGGCTTCATTCAGGACATGCGTCCCACCTCGTTGACCCATCCTCGTTGTCACTGCGCCGTCACTCATCAGGCGTTCTTCCGTTCTGTGACCGTCTGCGCCACATCAGTCATCAAACGAATCCCGGTTATGGAGTAAGCTTCCCACAATTGCATCAGCGAATCACTCACCGATCCCAACGGGGCTTTCCCTTCGACATCTTTTTCAATACGCCGCAACATGCGATACCGTAAGGCCCCAAAAAATGTCCCCCATCGATCCACAACTGGTAAGGTATGAAACCGGCTCCACTCAGGATGTTTGATAATCTCTTCAAGATTGGCTTCAGCCGACAACGTGGTAATTTGCGTTTCCATTAAGGTCCCAACCAGGTGATCTGACGTATCAACCAGCAATTGTCTGAGCGTGAGGACCCCTTCTAATTTGCCATCTCGATCAATCACATAAATATAGTACATAGCCTTCTGCCCATAGGTCCGGATACGGGAGATGGCTTCCTCGACTGAAATATCGGGTGGCAGCGTAAAAACTTGGGGATCGGCTAAACTCCCGGCCGTATTTGGGGAATAACGTAACGCCCGCCGAAGCGTAGCCCCCATCGAGTTATCCAACCGCTCCAAAATGTCCTGACGCGTCGTTTCCTCAAGTTGTCGAAGCACACCGATCGCGGATGTGGCATTCATAGCGCTCAAGACATTTCCACTCAACTCTTTGGGAAGTTCTTCAAGAATTTTCGCCGTGGACACCGGCAAACAATGCTCTAACACGTGAGCAATGTCATCGCCGGGTAGCGCTTCCAAGAGCGCACTGGCCTCATGCGGCCCCAACGACTCCAGATGCCGAGCGGATTCTACGGGATGGGATTGAAAATACCCGAGTGTGAGATGGTGTTCGAGTTCCATGCTTATTGCTCTGGGTGCTTAAGGACGGCCGTCGCTTCAGAAAACTGAGAAGCTGGAATAATGACCCGTCCCTCACGTGTTTCCACCACGACGGATATCGGGGTGACAGCCACGATGGTCCCTTGCGTCTCTCCAACCTTCACCATCATTCCGATACGAACGACGGGACTCAAATAATGTGCGGCAATCAAATTGGCCACAGCATTACGCGAGCCTAACCCAAAAGACAGGGCGGCTCCGCCAATTAATCCAGCCAGTAAAATCACGATGGTACTATTCAATAATTCTGTATCAATACCTAAGGCATCAATAGCGGTTACTATAATCAACAATACCACCGCAACATACACCGCCTGAGCCACCATGGTGCCGTGAGTGATCCCGGCAGAAATACAGGTCATCGTGATCAGCTCACGAACAAAATTCGCGGCCATTAAACCGAGAATCAGAATCAAGACGGCTATTCCAATGCTCGGGATATAGTTGGCGAGGCCGGTCAACGCATCGGACACCATCGTCAAACCCAAGGTATCGGAGGCTTTGATCAGAAAAACTAAAAAGATAATCCAAAATCCAATCATGCCGAGGATTTCGGACACTTTTTGTTTCGTCCCGGACCGTTCCAGCAACGTTTGGACGGCCGTGCGGCTCAGCAAACGGTCAAACCCGATAAGCTGCAGAAACCGTATCGTGGCTATGGACACCACTCGACCCAGAAGATAACCCAAGCCCAGGAGCAGAATGGCCAAGATGATCGTCGGCACAAATGCGATAATTTGGCTGAGACTCGCCGTCACTGCCTCAGTCAGCCCTTCCCACCACCCGGCCATTGTTATTTTCTTTTCTCCCATGTCTCTCAACACCTTTTCTTTAAACGATTGCAGTCCATAACAGGGGGTATTTGTCGCTTTTTCAGGGCATGAAATCGAAGTCTCATCATAGTCTCCCCTTAATCCAGCTGCAACAGGCGGCGACGGTTACCATCATTTTTTCGTGAAACGAGACAATGCCAAAACCCGTCGATTCCGACGCTCCCGAGAAACGGCCTGGGCAAAGCCGGCATGAGCCGGATCGTTCAACCATGAAGTCAGCTCTCGACTCAGCCGTACCCGCCAAGATGGATACACCGAGTCAGCCGCTCCAGGGAGATTTGGCGTATC
>JAQBGS010000109.1:0-6785 GCA_032128535.1 Nitrospirota bacterium | reverse complement strand
CCCGAGAATTGGGCTTTACCATTAAATTATTGGGTATCGCGAAATTTCAGGACGAGGTCATTGAGGCTCGTGTGCATCCTGCGCTGGTTCCGTCGGAGTCGCCTATTGCCCAGGTCAATGGGGTGTATAACGCGATCCATCTGATCGGCGACGCAGTGGGAGATATTGTATTATATGGGCAAGGTGCCGGTTCTCTTCCCACGGCGAGTGCGGTGGTGGGGGATATCATTGATCTGGCTCGAAATCGAATACATGGGTCTTTCTCGCGGGTCCCGGCGACCTCATTCCAATGGGAGGCGCGTCAGCCTTTGGCTATCAAACCAATGGCTGCCATCGAGACTCGGTATTATTTGCGTTGTATGGTACAAGATGAACCTGGTGTGCTCTCGACTATTTCCGGGATTCTGGGCAAGCAGGGAATTAGCATTTCATCGGTCCTTCAAAAGGGAAGGAAGAAGGGGCAGTCGGTTCCCTTAGTGATCTTGACGCATCAAGCCCTTGAGCGGGGATTGCAATCCGCACTGCAGGATATTAATGCTCTTCCCGTCGTTTCAGAACCGACAACGGTGATACGGATGGAAGGCGTAGGATAAACATGGGGCGTTTTTCGCCGATAAAGGTAGTATGCAAACGATGATACGGTGGCGTGGAATTATTGAGGAGTACCGGAAATTTCTCCCTGTGGGTGATCAGACGCCTATTGTGTCTTTGCAGGAAGGCAATACTCCGCTCATTCCTGCCACCCGATTGGCGAAGACGATCTGCCCCGGACGAGAACTCTTTTTGAAAATTGAAGGGGCCAATCCGACCGGGTCATTTAAGGATCGGGGGATGACCATGGCGGTTTCCAAGGCCCTGGAAAACAAGGCCAAAGGATTGATGTGCGCCTCGACGGGTAACACTTCGGCTTCGGCAGCGGCCTATGCTGCCAAAGCCGGTTTGCCAGCTTATGTCGTGGTTCCGGCTGGAAAGATTGCCTTAGGCAAGTTAACCCAAGCTCTCATGCATGGCGCACGCGTGATTCAAATAGAAGGAAACTTTGATCAAGCTCTCACCATTGTCAAAGCACTCTGTGAAGAGACGGCGATTGAATTAGTCAACTCCATCAATCCCTTTCGGATTGAAGGGCAAAAAACGGCAGCCATGGAAGTCTGTGATCAACTCGGGTGTGCACCGGTCATTCATGCGTTACCTGTGGGCAATGCCGGAAATATTACCGCCTATTGGCGAGGCTATCGAGAATATCAAGAGGCCGGGCAATCGCAGGGCTTGCCTCGCATGTTTGGTTTCCAAGCGGAAGGGGCCGCTCCACTTGTCCGAGGCCATGTCGTGGAGTCACCGCAAACGGTGGCCTCAGCCATACGCATTGGCAATCCTGCGAGTTGGACGTTTGCCCTTGAAGCGGTGAAGGAATCGAATGGATGCTTGCATATGGTATCCGACGAGGAAATTCTACAGGCCTATCAAATGGTGGCTTGTGAAGAAGGCGTGTTTTGTGAGCCGGCGTCTGCTGCTTCGATTGCTGGCATCTATAAGATGCATCGTGAAGGTCTCTTACCTCAAGAAGGTTCTATCGTGTGTACACTGACCGGCCATGGATTGAAAGATCCCGATACGGGATTATCGGTGTCCTATCGACCGGTCACGGTTCCCGCCACTCGCGAAGCCGTGGCAGCCCAATTAACGGCCTAAATGCTTAGTGTGGCCATCGCCAATACATACTCCAACTCCATGAATCTTCAACGATGAGGCAAGGGTCGTGAAAAAAACGATCATGGTTCACATCGATGGAATCCCGACTCATCCCTTTGAGGAGTTGGGGTCGCGTACTGTGCTACAAGTGGCCAAGACCCCTCATCTTGATAATCTTGCTCGGTATGGGGAGCTCGGGCGTATAGGAATACAGAAGGAATTGCGGCCATTTGCTGGGGAACTGGCCCTCTTGGGTCTGTTAGGGAATGACACGCAGAAATGGTTTGCTGGGCCAGGGGCCTTCGAGGGTATGAATTTAGAAGTGGTGCTTGATCGGAATGACGTGGCCTTTCTCTGCGATTTTGTCACCTTGCGTGCAGAGGATGGTTGGGGGGATGGGAAAAAACTTGGACCCGCGTTAGTGATGGACGATATATCCGCTGGGGGCCTGGAGACAGAAGAAGCTCGTGAACTGATCGATGCGATTAACGAACAATTGGTGTCAGAAAATATTCAGTTTTACTTGGGGCATCAGGCTCGCCATCTGATGGTCTGGGTAGGTGGAAACGTTAAAATTGGTTGTCGAAATCCGCAGGAAGCCCTTGGGCGGCCCATTGATCGCTATCTACCCACAGGGGAGGGCGCTCAAATTTTGTGTGAATTAATGGAGGCGTCCCGTGCGATTCTTCGGCATCATCCCGTGAATCAAGAGCGAATCAATGCGGGATTGAAACCGGCGAATTGCTTGTGGCCCTGGGGGCAGAGTAGGCCAGTGGAATTGTCGACCATGAAAGAGCAGTGGTCGATACAGGGTGCGGTGGTTTCTCAAAGTGGGCCCTATCGTGGCGTAGCCATGGCGAGTGGACTTCAAGTGGTGAACCTAGAGGATCATGGCGAGAATACATCTGAGTGGCTGCAAAGGATGGCCGGCATCGGCTTAAAAATTCTTGAGAAACAGGATTTGGCGTGTCTCCATATTCCACTCGGGACGTTGGTCTCGTCACAAGGATCCTCCGCCCAAGCCTCCAGGTTCGTGGAGACTTTGGAACAGATTGATGAACATCTGCTTGCACCGTTACAGCAGTCTCACGTAGAAACGGGAGAGGGCCGTCTCTTTGTGGTGGCTACGCCTTGCGGCATTCAACCTGATGAAGATGCGCATCC
Organism: Nitrospirota bacterium; assembly: GCA_032128535.1. Lineage (GTDB taxonomy): Bacteria > Nitrospirota > Nitrospiria > Nitrospirales > UBA8639 > Nitrospira_E. The sequence continues at coordinate 3,929 of JAQBGS010000109.1, read as the reverse complement.
GGTTGCGCGGTATGTGCTGTCTGAAGGGCAGAAGTCCGATGGTGCCCCATCTACCAGGGCCTTCCAGGATCAAGAAGTCTCGACCTCTCCACTTCAGAATGCCGCTACTTTCTTTGAACGGTTTTTCGGCAAGAAGTAATTGAGAATGGCGCGTTATGTTCAAAAATTTGGTGGGACGTCCGTTGGAAGTATTGAACGCATTCAACATGTGGCCCAGATCATTGAAAAAACCTACCGCGAAGGCCATCAGCTAGTCGTGGTCCTGTCTGCCATGAGTGGAGAAACGGACCGGCTCACCAAAATGGCCAGGGATGTGAGCCCAGATCCTGATAACCGAGAGCTGGACGTGTTGCTCTCATCCGGAGAGCGCGTGACGATTGCCTTAATGGCGATGACGTTACAAAGTCTCGGGATCAAGGCTCGATCATTTACGGGACGGCAAGTAGGTATTGTCACGGATGGTGCCCATACCAAAGCTCGAGTGTCTCGTGTCGATACCAAGCGGGTATTGGAGGCGTTGAAAGATGGTGTCGTTCCCATTGTGGCTGGATTTCAAGGAATTAATGAAGCGTCTGACGTGACGACGTTGGGACGGGGAGGGTCGGATTTGACGGCGGTGGTTTTGGCCGCCGCGCTGGAAGCGGATACGTGCTTTATCTATACTGATGTGGATGGGGTGTATACAGCTGATCCCAACATGGTGCCATCCGCTCGGCGCTTACAGAAAATCTCGTATGAAGAAATGTTAGAACTGGCCAGTTTGGGAGCGAAGGTCCTACAGACACGCTCCGTTGAGCTGGCCGCCAAACACCAGGTGCCCGTCGAGGTGCGGTCCAGCTTTCAGGACGGGCCGGGAACCCGTGTGGTAAAAGAGGATGTTGATATGGAACACGTCTTAGTTTCTGGAATCACAGGGGATAGCAACCAGGCCAAACTCACGATAGTGGGTGTCCCTGATCAGCCTGGTATTGCCGCAAAAATCTTCGTGGCGATTGCCGAAGCCGCCATTAATGTCGATATGATTATTCAAAACGTCAGTCAGGATTCCTTGACCGATATTTCCTTTACAGTACCGAGGGGAGATCTGAAGTCAGCGATGAGTCTCGTTCGAGACCTGGCTAAAGAGGTGGGCGCGCGTACGGTTGAAGTCAATGAAGCGATTGCCAAAGTCTCGTTGGTGGGAGTCGGGATGCGATCTCATTCTGGTGTCGCCGCACGAATGTTTGCGACACTTTCCCGCGAGGGGATCAATATCATGATGATCAGTACCTCGGAAATTAAGATTTCCTGTGTCGTAGAAGAAAAATATATGGAATTGGCGGTGCGGGGTTTACACCAGGAATTTGAGTTGGATAAACCGCCAGTCATGTAGGGCCTATCCTTTTCGACAAATGTCGGGCGCGAACGTAAGATGTACACATGAGTGCGATGACACAACAGAACTCAACCATTGAAATCTATGATACGACCTTGCGAGATGGGTCGCAGGCCGAAGACGTCAGTTTTTCGGTCGAAGATAAGGTGCGGATCACGCTCAAATTGGATGAATTGGGTGTGCACTACATCGAAGGAGGTTGGCCAGGCGCTAATCCCAAAGATATTGAGTACTTTCAAGTCATCAAAACCACCCCGCTTCAACAGGCAAAAATTGTGGCGTTTGGTTCGACCAGAAAAGTCAAGAATTTCGCCAAAGATGATCCGACGCTAGAGGCGCTACTTTCGGCCGAGACCGACATTGTCACCATTTTCGGGAAAAGCTGGACACTTCATGTCACCGAAGCTTTGGAGACCACGTTAGACACCAATTTGGAATTAATTGAAGATTCCATCACCTTTCTCCGGTCCAAAGGCCGGCAGGTGTTTTACGATGCCGAACACTTTTTTGATGGCTACAAAACCGATCCCACCTATGCCCTCAAGACTATTGAGGCCGCCACGAAAGCCGGTGCTGAACGGATCATCTTGTGCGATACCAACGGTGGCACGATGCCTTGGGAGATTCGGGAGATGGTCTCAATCGTACGGGAACAATGTTCCGTGCCGTTGGGCATTCATGCCCATAATGATGCGGAGATGGGCGTGGCGAATTCTTTGGTTGCGGTTCAGGCAGGCGTCATGCATGTTCAGGGGACCATCAATGGGATTGGCGAGCGGTGTGGCAATGCGAATCTCTGTTCCATCATGGCCAATCTGGAATTGAAAATGGGGCGGGCGGCCTTGAGGGATGGCAAGTTAGCCAACCTCAGAGCCATTTCGCATTATGTGGCGGAAATAGCCAATCTGCTTCCAAATAAGCGTCAGCCGTATGTCGGGGATACCGCATTTGCCCACAAGGGGGGCGTCCATATTCATGCGGTTCAAAAAAATCCGCTCACCTATGAGCATGTCCGCCCGGAACAAGTCGGTAATCAACGGCGGGTGTTGATTTCAGATAATAGTGGGCGTAGTGCCGTGTTTAATAAGATGGAAACCTTTGGGCTGGATCTTCCGCAGGATAATCCCAAGGTCAAGGAATTGTTGGAGTCTCTCAAAACCTTGGAATATGAAGGCTACCAGTTTGAGGGTGCCGAGGGATCGTTTGAGCTGCTCGTACGCAAAGCCTTGGGAACCTATAGCCCCTCATTCGAGCTGCTGGGGTGTCGCATTATTGTTGAGAAGCGCAAAACAGAAGAAGAGCCGATATCGGAAGCCACGATTATGGTCAAAGTCGGTGATGTGGTCGAACATACGGCTGCGGTCGGGGATGGTCCAGTCAATGCCCTAGATCATGCTTTGCGAAAGGCCTTGGAACATTTCTACCCGCAACTTAAAGAAGTCAAACTATTGGACTATAAAGTTCGAGTCTTAACGGGACTGAGGGGAACGGGATCGCGCGTCCGGGTGCTGATCGAATCCGGGGACCACAAAGAAAAATGGGGAACCGTTGGTGTATCCGAGAATATCATCGAAGCCAGTTGGCAGGCCCTGGCGGATAGCATTGAATATAAGCTCATGCGTGAAAAGACCTAGGTATATCGCCCATTTTCCTCCCCTGTTCTCCTCGTGGCCTGGATTTGTCCATTGTGGGTAAAGCCCTGAAAAGTAAGAAGTTCTTGACAAGATTGCCGAGTGGGGTTACGTTCTGCCATTCAAGGCCGTTAGGAGATTGGACATACCGTCCCGTTTCGCTCCTTTCACAATCATTTGCCAGGGGGTACTGATTATGCGAAAGGCGGACATCGCCGACATCATTACAGAAACCGCCGGGATTCAGAAAGCGGAATCCATGGAAATGGTGGAGCAAGTCTTGGACTTAATCAAGGCCATGCTTCAACAGGGAGAAGTGGTGAAAATTGCAGGGTTTGGGAATTTTGTGGTGCGAAGCAAAGGAGAACGAAAAGGGCGAAATCCGCGGACGGGCGAGGAAATTGCCATCACTCCGCGTCGGGTGGTGTCCTTCCGGCCAAGTGCCCTTTTTAAACAATATGTCAATTCTGAAGGTCAGGGCGTATCATGACCATGGTGTGAACAGACATGGCAGCGTGGACGAAACACGAGGAGAAGGCCGGCTATAAGATTGGGGAAGTTGCCTCGTTAACCAATCTGCCTTCGTATGTTCTACGGTTTTGGGAATCAGAATTCATTTTCTTGAAACCCAAGAAAAGTCAGGGCAAGCACCGAATTTATACTAAAGCAGATATCGAAACGATATTTGAAATTAAACGGATGTTGTATGAAGAAGGCTATACGATTGCAGGCCTGAAACGGTTTTGGTATCGGAAGAAAAAAGGCGGCCAATCAGTCCAAGTGCCGAAAGATCGTGTGGAAAAAGCCAAAATGGAATTGCAAGGGATCTTAAAACTCTTAGACCGGCAATCGGCATAACGTGTTAGATGCACCGAGTAAGGAATCATGACCGTGTTTGGCGGGGCGTAGCGCAGCCCGGTAGC
>JAQBGS010000108.1:0-6685 GCA_032128535.1 Nitrospirota bacterium | reverse complement strand
AATAACTATGAAAGCTTTCTCCTGGCAGATGAATCAACCCATGGGTTTCGATACAATGAAGTCATCATGAGTGCGTTTGAACCGATTCGCTCCGTTCTGAAGGATGTCTCCAAGGGCAGTGCCCTTGCGCTGAAATTATCCGAGGTCAGGTTACAGCATGAATGGGAAGGGTTAGTCGGTCACACGATTGCCAAACATTCCTATCCGGAGAGCATTCGCTATAAAAAATTATATCTAATGGCGGATAATTCGATTTGGCTTCAACAATTGGTGTTTTTAAAAGCGACCATTTTAGATGCCATTCACTCCATCCTGCCGGACTTGGGTCTCACAGACATTATTTTACGAATTGGCCCCGTCCCAGCAAGGCCCCTTGCCAGCACCCCCACTCCTCTGGCCACTTCGGCAATACCTGTCATTCCCTCACCCTTTGCCACCGCGTTAACCGAACGATTGAACAGTCCTGAATTGCAAGCCATCTTGTCTCAGACCATTACCAAAGCCCTCTCTCAATCCTCGCCTATTACTCCTGAGAAGACGTAGCCCCTTCTACGGATTGTGGCCAAGGTTCTTGAAAGATCCACTGCATCGCCAGGGTTCGGTCTGTTGACTGGCTTCGATTCCATGGGCCAATCCATCCGACCTGGCCAGACTCGTCCGCGCGATAGCCGGCCCGAACGCTGGCTTCAAGTTGTCGGCGAAAATCTTGGTCAGACGAAGTTGGCGATTTCTCGTTTTCGCCACTAACATACTGCTGAAAGGTATCCGGCTCAGTCCACGTAGGATCTGAAAAGATAATGATTTGAATCGTTTGATACCGTCCGAGTGGATTTTGAGGGGTGGTTGGCCGGATTTTCATGTGTGCAAAATCACGAGACTTCTTCCCGACCTCGCGGAATCGTTTGAGTAAACTTTCAATTTCTGGATCACTCGTCCAGGAAGGTAAGTGAAGGGCCACTAAGGTCCCGTTTTGGGCACCAACACTATACGGCGGAATGGATCGGTCTGGGCGGGAGAGGTACATGCCGAAGGCAATCAGACAAAAACCTCCGAGCAAGATGCCTAAACCCATTTTGACAATGGGGTCTAACCGTGTTTTCTTCGACATCATGAGGACATGGTAACATTGACGTATCACTCACCTAGAGAACCGGTGAAAGTTTTGTAACCGAAGACTTCTGCTAGGCAACCGGCTCCGAGCCCGAATCGGGAGCCTCTGGGCTATCCTCCCCAGATGTTTCAGAGGCATCTCCTTCATCCGTTTCAGCCAACTTCGCGACTCCGACTAAACGATCATCTTCTGGTAAATCCATCACTCGCACCCCTTGGGCATTTCGCCCGATTTCGCGAATGTCCGTCATGCGGGCCCGGAGAATCATGCCTTCCGCCGACATAAGCATGACTTCATCAGCATCCCACACCTGATGAAATGAAATGGCGGGTCCGTTTTTCTCCATAACTTTGACGCTAATCACTCCTTTGCCGGCACGAGATTGCGTGCGATATTCCTCGACTTGTGTCCGCTTGCCATAGCCCCGTTCCGTCACGGTCAATATGGAGGATTGTGATTCGCCTGTGATTGTCACCATTCCAATGACTGCATTACCTTTACCCAACGCAATGCCTCGGACCCCACGTGCAGTTCGCCCGACAGGCCGGACATCTTCTTCCTTGAAGCGTATGACAATCCCCAAACGCGTGCCCAACAGAATATCTCGTGTCCCATCCGTGATATCGACACCAAGAAGACGGTCACCTTCCTCCAACGTCAAAGCGATGATGCCGCCCTGCCGTGGATGGCTAAAAGCGGAAAGATCCGTTTTCTTGATATACCCCTTTTCTGTCGACATGACCACAAAGTGGCCTGCGCTAAATTCTCTAACAGGCAAGGTCGCCGTCACGCGTTCGCCTGGATTCAAGGCCAAGACATTCACAATGGCTTTCCCTTTGCTCGCTCGGCCCACATCCGGCAATTGATAGACCTTCAGCCAATACACTCGCCCCGCATCGGTAAAAAATAAGAGGTAATCGTGTGTCGAGGCGGTGAAAATTTGCTCGACAAAATCTTCTTCTTTCACCCCCATCCCGACTTTGCCTTTTCCGCCACGGTGCTGCGCTCGATAAATGGAGGCGGCATTGCGTTTGATATAACCGGCATGGGTGATAGTCACGACGACTTCTTCTTCCGCGATCAGGTCCTCCATATTCAATTCAGCTTCGACCGGAATGATGTGCGTCCTGCGATCATCGGCAAAGCGCTCTTGAATTTCTTGAATTTCTTGTTTGACAATATTTCGGACCATCTCCTCGGAGTTCAACACCGTGCGTAAATGCGCGATACGTGCCAGCAATTCACTATATTCTTGTGCAAGTTTGTCTTGTTCTAACTGTGTGAGCCGTTGCAACCGCATATCCAAAATGGCGTTAGCCTGCAACTCGCTTAACTCGAATTGCTCCATGAGGCCGTGGCGTGCGGTTTCTGGTGAGGAGGCCCGACGAATGAGGGCAATCACGGCATCAAGGGATTCAAGTGCCCGTTTCAAGCCTTCTAAAATGTGCGCCCGTTCTTCGGCCTTACGCAGATCGTAAGCCGTTCGGCGGACGACTACTTCTTTGCGATGCTCAATAAACGCTTCAAGAATCTGCTTGAGGTTGAGGACCATCGGCCGATTCTGCACCAATGCCAGCATAATCACCCCGAAGGTGGTCTGCATGTTGGTGTGTTTATACAATTGATTCAGAATGACGGTGGGATTCTCGTTGCGCTTGAGTTCAATGACGACTCGGAGTCCGTCCCGATCAGATTCGTCCCGGAGATCGGAGATGCCTTCCAATCGTTTCTCATGAATGAGATCGGCGATCTTTTCGATAAGCTTGGCTTTGTTAACTTGGTATGGGAGCTCCGACACGATAATGCGGCCCCTGTCCGTGCGTTCATCAACTTCAATGTCAGCTTTGGCACGAACGGTTAAGAGACCTCGGCCAGTTTCATACGCATCCTTGATACCCTGTTTCCCATAGATGAACCCCGCTGTCGGGAAATCCGGGCCTGGGATGTATTCCATCAACTCTTGAATCGTAGATTCCGGACGGTCCAAGAGCGCGATAAGACCTGCTGTCACTTCTCCTAAATTATGTGTGGGAATGTTGGTGGCATAGCCCACCGCAATTCCCCCTGCCCCATTGACCAAGAGATTGGGAATGCGGGCTGGCAAGACAACAGGTTCGACCGAGGATTCGTCGTAGGTCGGGGCGAAATTGACGGTCTCCCGATCAATATCGACAAGCATTTCTTCAGCGACCTTGGTCAAGCGGGCTTCGGTGTACCGCATGGCGGCGGCGGGGTCCCCATCGACTGATCCATAATTTCCCTGCCCATCCACCAACGGATAGCGCATGTTGAAATTCTGCGCCATGCGGACCAAGGTATCGTAAATCGCCGAATCACCATGAGGGTGATAGTTGCCCATGATTTCGCCCACGATTTTCGCCGACTTCCGATAGGGTCGCGCTGCGCCCAGCCCCATTTCATTCATGCCATAAAGAATGCGGCGATGCACGGGCTTCAGCCCATCACGCACATCGGGCAAGGCCCGGCCTACGATGACGCTCATCGCATAGTCCAAATAGGACAAACGCATTTCATCTTCTATGGCAATTTTTGTCAGGCGTTCTTCAGGCGGCATTGGCTTTAGAAAAGTTAGAAGTGAAACGTGAGTAGTAAGGAGCTAGGAGTTAAAGAAATTCCATTTCTCACTACCGTATTTTTTACTCTTTACTTAATTATGAGTTACGAGAATGTTCTGAGGCTCCGGTTACACATCCAAATTACGCACTTCGAGCGCATGTTTCTGAATGAAATTTCGACGGGGCTCAACTTCATCTCCCATTAAAATGGTAAAGATCTCATCGACACCCGTCACGTCTTCTAAGGTGACCTGGAGGAGACTCCGGGTGTTGGGGTCCATTGTCGTATCCCACAATTGCCCAGGGTTCATTTCCCCGAGACCTTTATACCGCTGAATGGACAGGCCCTTTTTCCCAGACTCCAAAATTTCTTTGACGAGGTCCGCGCTAGTTGAAAACGTGGCTTCGATGCCTTTCCGTTTCAGACGGTAAGGAGGTCGCCCCAAGCCTAAGACCGTAGGCGACAGTTTCTGTAATTCGCGGAAATCTGCCGACCCGACCAGGTCATGGTTCACGACAAACGTTTTATGGTTTCCATTCCCGGCCATACGACAGACAATCTTATGCGTGTCGTGTTCTTCATCTCGTTGAATCTCGCTAGTGACCGTTCCTTCGGAAAGGACCGAGCGAAGCACAGTCATGGCTTCTTCGACGAGGGCATCAAGTTCACCTCGATTTTTCAACAGGTCTTTGCTCAATTGGGGACAATCGACAAAGACTCTGAACAGGGACGGTTCCCCATGTTTTTGAGCAAAGCGGGTGAGCAGACCTTCGAAGGCCACCAGTTTCTCCAAGATTGGAAGCAGGACGTCCTGCGTGACGAAGGCTTGGCTGTCAGCGAGAAAAAGTTCGGCATCTTCAACGGCAAGATGAGACAGATAGTCATTCATCGCTCCCTCATCTTTCAGATACTTTTCCCCTTTGCCTTTTTTTACTTTGAACAGGGGCGGCTGGGCAATATAGATATAGCCCCGTTCCAGAAGTTCCGGCATTTGCCGAAAAAAGAAGGTAAGCAGCAACGTACGAATATGGCTGCCGTCGACATCAGCATCCGTCATTAAAATTATTTTGTGATACCGCGCGCGGTTGATATTAAAGGCTTCTTTGTCTTCTTTACCTTTTTCAGCATCCTCCCGTGGTCGCCCAATTCCCGTGCCAATCGCCATAATGAGTGTGCGAATTTCTTCGCTGGAAAGCATTTTGTCAAATCGGGCTTTCTCTACATTCAGAATTTTTCCCTTCAGCGGAAGAATGGCTTGAGTCCGTCGATCCCGACCTTGTTTAGCCGACCCGCCAGCGGAATCGCCCTCAACAATATACAACTCGCTCATCGCGGGATCTTTCTCGGAGCAGTCGGCTAATTTCCCTGGGAGAGAACCGCCCTCCAGGGCACCTTTACGACGGATCAATTCTTTGGCTTTTCTTGCGGCTTCGCGTGCACGAGCAGCGTCCACAGATTTCCCGACTATTTTTTTTGCGACTGATGGATTTTCTTCTAAATAGTTGCCCAAGGCTTCATTAACCGCAGATTCAACAATGCCCTTCACTTCGCTATTGCCGAGCTTGGCTTTTGTTTGCCCTTCAAACTGGGGGTTGCGAATTTTGATACTCACCACGGCGGTCAAGCCTTCCCGAACATCCTCCCCACTGAGAGATTCGGTATCTTTTTTAAATAAACCCGTTGAGGTGGCATAGCTATTGATGGTTCTCGTTAAGGCGGACTTAAACCCAATCAAATGGGTTCCACCCTCTCTGGTATTGATATTATTGGCGAACGAAAATAAATTTTCGGCATAGCCTTCGTTGTATTGCAGCGCCACCTCCAAAATGAGGTCAGGTTTTTCTACTTCGACTACAATCGGGGGGTGCAAGGGAGTTTTCGCCTCATTGAGATGTTCGACAAAGGACACAATGCCGCCCTTGTAGCAAAAGACTTGTTCCTTTTCTTTGCCTTTTCGCTCATCCTTAAGGGTGATTTCTAACCCTTTATTCAGGAAGGCTAATTCTCGAAGTCGTTGGGCCAAGACATCAAAACTGAATTCGACCGTTTCAAAGATGAGCGGATCGAATTTAAAGACCACTTTGGTGCCACGCCTTTTGGTTTTGCCGGTGATGGCCAGAGGACTGCGGGGTTTTCCGCGATCATATTCTTGTTCAAATACCTCTCCATTCTGCCAAATTTCTAATTCCAGCCATTCGGAAAGACCATTGACCACCGAAATGCCCACGCCATGCAAACCGCCAGAGACCTTGTAGGCCCCTTCCTCAAATTTACCGCCCGCATGAAGGACGGTGAGGGCCACTTCCGCAGCTGATTTTTTCTGTGTGGAATGCATGCCAGTGGGAATACCCCGACCATTGTCTGAGACCATGACACTTCCATCAACCTGCAACACGACCAGAATTTCATTCCCAAATCCAGCCATGTGCTCATCCACACTGTTGTCCACCACTTCGTAGACCATATGGTGTAACCCATCAATACCGGTGCTGCCGATATACATGGCTGGGCGCTTGCGCACCGCCTCCAGCCCTTCCAGGACACGGATTTGGTCGGCATCGTAATTGATGTCGGATTGTGAAGAAACCGAATGTTTGGCGGATTCTTGACTTGGTTTTTCTGGTGATTCCATACAGCTTACGATGTGAAAACGTGGAAAATGATGAAGGTCCGTGCGGTCAAGTCTGTTACACCTTCACGGGCATGACAACGGCTTTGAACGTGGCGTTCCCCTGTTCTTGAATTAAACACGGACTTAAGGGTGTTTCCATTTGGAGAGACAGTGACTCCGTTTCAATAACTGCCAACACATCAAGGAAGTAGCGCGCATTGAATCCTGCAGAGAAAATTTCCCCTTTATAGGCTGCACCAATTTCTTCCTCGGCTTCTCCCAAATCGGGGCTTTTTGAAGACAGATGAACATGTTCTGGATAAAAGGATAGTTTGACGGCATGGGCCTTATCTTTTGACAAAATCGCCACTCTTCGCAAGGCACCC
>JAQBGS010000107.1:0-2600 GCA_032128535.1 Nitrospirota bacterium | reverse complement strand
CCTGATAGAGGAGGCCGTGTCGACAAGTATTCATTCGCGTTCCTACTATAGGACCCTGGCATGCTAGAATAGCGGATTGCCTTGTTTTTCAAAGTAGGAACTCATTGTCATGAGGAAATTTATGGTTGCCGTGGCCTTTGTCTTGGTACTTCTGGCCTTGATTGTTCTTCTGCTGCCGTTTTTGTTTGATCTGAATCGGTATCGAGACCACTATGTGCCAATTCTGGAACAAATCCTTCATCGAACGGTGGAAGTCCAAGACGTTCGACTGACACTTTATCCGACATTAGGAGTTCAGTTACGCGAGGTGGTTATTGCTGATGATCCTGTCTTCAGTTCACGCCCATTTCTGATCGTTCCCTCTGTGCAGGTGGCCGTCCAGTGGAAACCACTTCTGCAGTGGCGTGTTCAGGTCGAACGTGTTGTGGTTGAACATGCCATCGTGCAGGTTATTCGGTCGGCAAAGGGGGACTTCAATATCTCGACGATTGGAAATGTTCCGACTTCAGGTCGGATTGCCATCGAAAGTGCGGACACGCCGGACTCAGTGTCTCCCTTATTGGGCGTCTTGGCAGTGAAGCAGTTTTCTTTCAGCGGCGGAACGCTACAGTTTGAAGATCGAACCCATCAACCCTCGAAGGCGTATCAGATTGATAACTTAACCTTGAACACAGAATCAGTGGCCATTGGGGAAACGGCCCTCATGAGGTTGAAGGGCATGTTGATGCCTTATCAGATGCCTCTTGATATCACCGGGCGATTTGGGCCACTTCAACCAAACTTGGATATTCCGGACTTTAATGTAGAAGGGCTTGTCGGCAAGGTGGCAGTGACGGCCAAAGGTAAAATAATTGATGGGCAACTGACCGGAGATATACAGATTCCCAAGGTCTCTACGGACGATCTTCCTATCCAACTCGGATTGAACGCCCCCGTAGGATTATCTCAATTGCAGGCCCATCTCGTGGCTTCGATTTTTCCCAAGGGCCAGCAAGCCCGTTCTAACGAAATCATGGTCGACCCACTTCGTCTGAATCTCCACCTTGGACAGTCCACTATCCATCTATCCGGAAAAGGTACTCCTACTCGGTTTTCTCTGGTCGGTGAATCTCCAACACTTTTTTCGCAAGACCTCCCTATTCCTCTTCCTGTTCAACAACCCTTTGCCTTCGAACAGCTCGAATTTTCAGCCGAGGTTATTGAGGGGGATACAGTTAATCTCCAATCCTTCAAGGCGAAGGCGTTTGACGGAACGTTGACTGCTCAAGGGGTTCTGAATAGATTAAGCCCTCCTTTGACTTTTTCTACGCAGGGGGCATTCAAAAATTTTTCAGCTGAGGCACTGGTGAAAGTTTTGAGGTCTTCTTCACTCAGCATTGCAGCGGTTGGGGAAGTGGAATGGAACGTGAAGGGCGTGGTGCCACTTTCAACAATGCCAGAATATGCTGGTCCTACTCACGTGATCCTTCGGAATGGTGAAATTATTGGTATTGATGTGGTGAAAGCCATAGAGGATGCGTTGCAGATGTCAGGAGTGCTCGGCGAATCTACTGGCACCACGAAGTTTTCGATGATAGATGCCAAGACGGAATTTGAAAAAGATGGGTTAGCCATTCGCGATTTAACCGCCAAAGCCCCAAACTTTTCATTACGAAGTGCAGGCAAGATAGGTTTGGACCAATCGATGTTCCTACAAGGGACAGTGAGCGTCCCACCAGCTTTTTCCGAAAACATTTTTCGCCGGTTCCCGATGGCCAAAGTCGTCAAGCAAGAAGGGCAGTTGGTCTTGCCATTTGTGGTAGGGGGGACGATACAGGATCCTGTGCTTCGCTTGGATACCCAAATTTTGGGGAAACAGGTCCAGAAGAAAGTCGAAGAACGGCTTGAAAAAGTGTTGCAGGGTGATGATCAAGAATTACAAAAACTGTTAGACGAAGGGAAAGATTTTTTGAAACACTTTTTTCGGAAATAGGGCCGTCCTGTATTTTCCTTTTGTTGAGATGAAGTTGGGAAGAGCTTGAACAGTCGCGATGATTATTTTGTTAAGAGGGACGGCTCCTGAGTTTGAGAAGGAATTCTTTCGGACAGTTGACTGACCAGAGTTCGTAGTTCGCCGAGATCATAGGGCTTCTCCACAATGGCATAGCCGCCTAATTTAGCGGCTTTCTCACGAATTTCAGGATTGAGGTACCCGGTTATCATAATGATTGGCACATCAGCCTGCTGAGGCTGGCGGTGGAAGTGAGCGAGGAATTCCAAGCCAGTCATGACTGGCATGGTATTGTCCAGAATTATGGCATCATACGTCTGCGATTCTAGCATGGCTAATCCTATGGCCCCATTATCCGCTTCGCTGCAATGAAATCCATCGTATTCAAACACCAACCGAAGTAGTTCACGACTCACCACATCGTCTTCAATAATCAGCATGGATTTGGACATCGGCTGGTTCTCCTTGTTTGTAAATGGCCCATCTTCCTGCAAGGATTATTGGTGGTGGCCTTTCCAAATAAAAAACATACTTCCAAATAACCCTAGGCACGTGATGCAAATGGCGAAAATGAGTTCCATGGTCTTTTGTCTCCTTGATGTCCTAGAGA
>JAQBGS010000106.1:0-2830 GCA_032128535.1 Nitrospirota bacterium | reverse complement strand
CGAATGAAACAAGGTAGGAGGGTAAGAATATTTTGGTACAGTCATGGGGTTATTGCCCTTTCTTGGTTATGAAGTAAACCGAGGGGTTGAGGAGAGGTCATGGAGATCATACAGAATTTAGGGTGCTCGCCTTACAGCTTTACTGATGTGTATTGGGAATCCATCATGGGTTTTGCTAGTAAAAAATCGTTGCGAGGAGAACGCATCGCACAGGTGTCCCCAACTCTCGTGTCAACGTGATGTCCTGTGTTGCCGGTTTTCGCCCCGGCAGGCGAGGCCCTTTTGTTCCGGCAAAAGGGCCCAAGACCATTGACGCCCCGTCTGGCCTCATTGGAGCGGACGGACGCCAGCCTGCGGAGGGCGGACCAACTCGCTCCGCTCAAACAAGGTCCGCCAGCTGATGGGAGCGTCTCTCCTTTGGGCCAGACGGCAGGCGTCGGACCCATAGGAAACGAACATTTCAGGGACTTCCATGAAAAAGCGATGAGCTCAATTTTCTGTGTGATCCGGTAATAACTATCTGAATAATCATTAGCTTTAGATCGTGGCATGATTTATTGAACCATGATTGGTCATAGCCTTACAAATTCCTTCTAGATGAAAAGAGAGACTGGGGTTTTTGGTGGTTTTGTCATCAAGAAATTGACCTAAGACCCGAAAGAAAGGTATGGCGTTTTCGGTTCTCTCACCTACTACGACTCAGCCTGCCATTTCAACCGACACGGCTCCCAGGTGGGGGGCGTGGTCAGGATTCTTGATTGTAGGATGTTTTTATCTCACCCAAGCGGTAGGCATTTTCATGGTGCAAATGGTTGCCACGCTGGGTATGGGGTTTTCATCGGGTGTTGGTGGGGCACCAGCTTTGGATCAAACCTGGCTCCTTCCTGTGTCGTTGTTTGCAGCGACAATTGGAGGGGCGCTGGTGTCATGGCAAGTTGCGACCCGCCGAGCGAAGCCATCCATGGACGTTTGGTGGTTCTGGGAGCTTCTTGGAAATGCTTACGATTTCATCAGCCTCTGGCGCTTTGTCCTGCTGGGATTGAGCCTGGGCTTGGGATTTTTCGCCCTCACGGAATATGGCGTGCTACCGCCGGACGATCCTCCTCAACCTCTCTTTGATGCGATGTTGGCAGCCCCCTTCTTTTTGAAAATTGGCTGGGCACTCATGTTTATCGTCCTCTTTCCTGTCGTCGAAGAAACGCTCTTCCGTGGATTCTTGTTCACTGGATTGACTCAATCCTGGGGGCCAATCCTTGCAGGCATGGTCACCACTGTTCTTTTTGTGGCGGTGCATATGCCCAAAGTACTGGAGTATTGGCCTGCGTTGGTGGCTGTCATATTAATTGGGGCGCTGACCATCGTGCTCCGTATTCGCACAGGAAGTCTTGCCCCTGGAATCACCATGCATAGTACCTATAACGGTACATTGGTCGCCGCCGCATTTCTCACCCACCCAGCATCCTAATCACTCTTTAGTGGCGCTTCTGCCAGAACATAAAATTCAGGTTAAGGGAAAATTTTGTAGGGGGCAGAAGCGTTTCATAACCTGAGTCTTCCTTCATTTCTATTGGACTTGGTTAAGAATTGGCGGTATCCTGATGAATCAGCGGTTGCCGCTTTGCGAATGGAATGATCAAACTTCTTGCCAAACTCCTTCGTGTCTTAAATTCCGAAACCAATCCCGGACAAATTTCCCTGGGATTGTGTTTTGCCCTGATCGCCGGGCTGACCCCTCTCCTGAGTCTGCACAATCTCGTGGTTCTTCTGCTGGTGTGTATTCTACGAGTAAATTTTGCCGCCTTTTTGCTTGGACTGGGTGTGTTTACCGGCATCGCTTATTTGATGGACCCACTGTTCCATCTACTCGGATTGGCCGTGCTCACCGCACCGTCGCTGGAAGGTGCCTGGACGTTCCTCTATCAATCGGTGTGGTGGCGATTGGAATATTTCAATAATTCGGTGGTGATGGGCAGTTTGGTGTTTTCCGTCGGGTTGTTTATTCCTGTACTTCTGCTCTCGAACCTGCTGATTCGTCGGTATCGCCAACATGTCCTGGCCTGGGTTCAGAAAACGAAGCTCATGCAAATGTTTAAGGCCAGCAAACTGTATGAGACCTATCAGACGCTCTCGGCATGGAGGGATGGCTGATGGCGAAATGGATACGCTGGTGGGGGCTTGGCGCGTTTGTGGTGGTCGGGGCTCTTTTCGCCTGTGTATGGATATTTTTTGTGGATGGATGGGTGAAAGGCCTGATTGAGGAAGCGGGAACTGCGGCCGTGGGAGCGAAGGTGGAGTTGAATGCGGCTGATCTTAAGTTGTTTCCCGCCGGACTCACGTTAACGCGGCTACAAGTGACGGATCCCAAAAAGCCCATGACCAATGCGGTGGAGATCGCTCAGGTGTCCATGGGATTGGATGGGCTCAATCTCTTGCGCCGAAAAGTTATTGTTGAAGCCATGGCCTTGGAAGGTGTTCGATTGAGTACTCCCAGATCCACATCCGGAGCGACCCGTGATGTTTCCCCTCAAAAAAAAGAACCCGGCATGTTTTCGATCGATCTTCCCTCCCTTGAAGTCCCAGACGTCAAAAATATTTTGGAACAGGAAGATCTCGAAACCCTTCGATTGATTGAGACCCTCAAAGCGGACCTCAAGCGGGAAAAAGAAACGTGGGAGTCACGATTGAAGGACTTGCCGGGGAAATCCCAGCTGGCCCAATACAAGGAACGAGTGAAAAATCTGAAGAAAGCCAAGAAAGGTGGGTTAGAGGGAATATTGGGCGGAGTCGGGGAAGTGCAATCGATGAAACAGGATATTGAGCAGGAATTAGA
>JAQBGS010000105.1:0-2850 GCA_032128535.1 Nitrospirota bacterium | reverse complement strand
TCCTCTCCCCAGGCCCCACGGCACTGGTTTTCATTTGATTTCACAATCAATCTCTGCTTTTTTTGTATCGAGTTGGTTCCCAATCACCATTGACCCAATTGAAACCAATGCTTTTTTCGCTTGAGCAAAGGAACGTATATTCTTCTGGCCATGGGTTTTGGTCACTCGCCGATGCCGGGCTAACGATTAGTAAGAGCAAGAGTAAACTTAAACTGCTCGTAGTTGAATACATGGTTATGCCCTAAGGGGGAAATAACTCAGACCATATCCTTGGAATTAATCAACTTTCCAAATCGTCCTTGGGTGGAGGTGTAGGATCGATGTCCTCACTTTTGTGGGGCTGTCTAATTTCTCCAATGTCGTCAAGGGGTATGCTGAGCCCAAGGGCTACAGCAAGACGATGGTCGTCTTCAGTTTTGCGACGCTTAATAGTATCAATAAGGATATGCCGGAGCGGGGTCAGGGATCGGGATAGCTGGGAGAATACGTTTTGGCCCATCACGACGACTTCCACTGGTGTGTGGGCTCGGACGCTGGCACTCCGCGGTTGACTTTCGATCAGGGCCATTTCTCCAAAAAAGTCACCTTCCTTCAACATCGCAACGGGTGCAGCGGGCTCTTCTTCACCCTCTGAACGAAGCACTTCCACCTGGCCTTTCTCTATAATATAGAACCCGCGGCCGAGGTCCCCCTGTCGAAAAATGTAATCACCGGGCTGGTAGTACGCGCGAGTGATGCTGGTGGTATGGTCCGTCTTGAGGTGGGAAAGATCCCTTGAGAATATGAACTCCCAGGCCCAATCAAATCCGACTTTGGTACGCCGAGACCAAGATGGCAGCTTAAAGAGATAGACCGTTCGCCACAAGAGCCAAGCGAGCATACCAGAGACTCGTATCCCCAAAATCTCAGCTACCGCTTTGTGCCCTCCGATAGCACAGAGTTGTCCAAGCGGTTTGAATCTGAAGGGTTGCGTATTCTGGTCGTGAAGCACACGGACAATGTTTTCGGCGACTTGTCTTCCTTGACGTTCGGCGAATTGTCCTGTTGGCGCAGAGACTTGGTTATCATAGGCGTTCATGGTCCAAGCACAATCCCCAATGGCCCACGCGTTGGTGAATCCGCACAGTCGCATGTCTGGATCGGTTTGCAATCGATCATGCTCTTTTGCAACATCCAAACGTTCCAGAACCGGGGCCATACTGGTCCCAATGGTGCATACCACGGTAGCTCCGTTCATGGCTCTGCCATCACCGAGTCGGGCCCCTTCGGGTGTTGCCGTGGTGACACGAGTATTCAAGATGACCTCAATTCCCGCATGCTCCAACTTGCTACGAGCAAACTCACGGAGTGGGGGACTGATTTCGGGGAGAAGCTGGGCTTGGGATTGAACGATTTTTACAGAAATGTCATCGGCTGAGATATTTCGGAAAAAGCGCCGACTGCCACGGACAAGATCTTGTATTTCCCCTGCTATTTCAACGCCGCTGTATCCACCGCCTATGATGATGAATGAGAGATACCACCGCTTCCGTTCAGGGTCTTCGCAGACTTCGGCCTTTTCCAACTGTTGCATAAGATGGGCGCGCAGAACCATGGCGTCTCCAACAGTTTTTAGGGGGAGAGCATGTTCGGCCATGCCTGGAACCTTCCCGATGTTGGCCACTCGACCACAAGCGATGACCGCATGGTCGTAGGCCATCCGGCGGATCTGCCCATCATGACTTTCAAACTCGACACTACTGGCAGGAAGGTCAATTTTCACCACATTTTCCGTTCGACAGTGAACCGAAGGAAGGGTCTGTCGCAAGGGGACCGCCACCGCATCCTGATTGATCGAGGCGCCTGCTACCTCGGCTAAAAGGGGATGAAACACCATATGATTTTCCCGGTTGAAGATAACGATTTCACATTGATCGGGTGAAAGTTTTTTGCGCAGGGTTTTGGCACAGGCCACCCCACCAAATCCTCCGCCGATAATGATGATTCGTTGCGATGCCATGAAGGCATGTTCCTTTCTGTGAGAAAGTTCCTGGCTCGGGTTATTTTAAATTGGATTCGGAAGGTGAGGTGCCCAACCAGGGTAGAAGCTTAGGCGTTCTCGTTTTGCTGAACAGATTCGGCGATGGCTTGGCCGGCACGGGTGCTGAGGAATCGTTGCTGGTCGTATCCCAACAGGATTTCCCACGCTGAGCCTTCATAGTGACTGATGAGTGGAAGCGCGACCTCGTTGAGCATCCACTGGCCGTGCCGGAGGTCCTCTTTGATGTGCACATCCCAGTAGCCAATAGCTTGTTCGCTGAAGCCAAGACGTTCTCCCGCGGTTTTGTAATTCTGGAAGGCGGCAGGGACGGAGATTTCGAAGTAGAGGAGGCTCCCGATATACCGCAAGAAATTTCTCTTGCGCTCGCAAATGGTGAAACTGTGATTAATGTTGGCGAGTACTTCCCATGGAACGATTTCAAAGTATGCTTCCGGCGTGGTGTTCATACCAAATTCGGTCAACATGGCCGAAAAAAACGATGAATGTTTTCTTGCCAATTTCCCTCCTCCGTACTCCTCGAGCAGAATTTTGGTAAGCATCGCCTGGACCTCGTTACCTACTCCGCCAATCACTCGTGACAATTGGCTGGCTTCTACCAAGCCATCTAGAGAGGCGATGGCTAACAATCGACGGTACCCGGACTGCGACATGTCGTTCCGAAAGAAAAGGCCAGTCTGTGAGGGCTCCGGATCAAGATCTTCATCTGTACGTTTCCGGAGCTCCGTCTCAATATCGAAATCCTTCAAGGAAGGAATATCGATGTTCCGGGCTTCCCAGTCCTGCCAGGCCGTATCAATCTTCGCCCGCAC